>NZ_BJCE01000028.1:0-34460 GCF_005402885.1 Sphaerospermopsis reniformis | reverse complement strand
CACTTTCCACTACTTTCTTTTAATTTGTTTTGTTTTTTATTCATCCCCTTGATTTCACTCATCCTTGCACGATACGGGCTATATTATCTATGTCTTTGTTCATAGTTTTTACCCCAGGCGACTGTTCGAGTTCTGTCATGGAGATTGTTGTGGTGATCCTTGCTACGAAGCGGTCTTTTCTGACCAAGGTTGGGACGGTCTACCACTTCCTCTAACATACCTCTAAGATACAAGGTTGGGTTAAGCGATAGCGCAACCCAACAAAAACCTATTAATCTATCAATGTTGGGTTTCCTAACGTCAACCCAACCTACTTTTCTGAACAATAACTTTAATTATGAAAATATCACTTATTAAAATTGACGAATTGAAAATTCATGAACTATTGCCGAATATCTTGAACCTGCGGTATTAGATTTATTTGTACAAATGTATGTATAGTTAATCAAGTTTTCAAAAACAACTTATTTGATGATTTAGACTTACTTCCTACTTTCCGAGAAATGGTAGGTTTAGGTGAACATACACCATTTGAATGTATCGGAGAAATTGAAGAAAGTCGGTTGTATATGAAAAGATGTGTAGAAAGAGGTTTAACAGGTAAAGCTTTGGATATGTTCACTGAAGAAATTTTATCAAATTCGGGCATTAATTGGCAGGAAATAGAACAGAAATATAATTCGGTTTATAGCACAGAACACGCTATTCCTGATTGGATATTTGAGAAAATCAAGGAACAGTTGTAATTGACGATATTGGACTATGCTAATTCTTTTTTGTTGATATAATAAAATTGCGAGTTCAGTTTTAAGCATATAACTATAAGGGATGATTTCAGTCATGAACAAATCACAGCTTAATCTGATATTGCAAGAAGTTAAACGAGCTTTGCAAAATCTTTATCAAGATCAATTATCAGCGATAATACTATATGGTTCTCAAGCGAGAGAAGAAGCTAAAGAATTTTCTGATATTGATATTTTGATAGTTCTCAAATCAGAAATTAACCCCTATCACGAAATTGATAGAACCAGTCAGATAATATCTGAAATTTGCCTAAATCATGATGTGGTTATTTCCCGTCATTTTATATCTTCTGCAAAATTTGAAAAGGAAAATACTCCCTTTAATTATAATGTCAAAAAAGAGGGTATTTTTCTATGAAGAATGTATTAATATTCACTAGCAGTTGTTAAAATATGATTGTAGAGTTTGGGACTAATTCTAAATCCTGCTATATTTATTAAATCATCCACTATGGGTTTAATATTGTTAATTAATCCCCTGTGTTTAACGATTAAGAGAACTCCTAAAATTCCTGTGACTTTTAATCCTAAACGAGAAGCTACAACTCTACCCTTATAGTCATCTATAATTATTCTATCAGCTTTTATTTCCATCGCTAATGCTATTGCCTCAGCTTCACCAGGATCAATTTCTGTTTTTAATTCTGCAACTAATGTAGAATTGCTCACGGGTTGAACTTGAATCCATGCTAGGGTTTTAACTTCCTTTGTTCCTGGAACTTCATAACTTCAATTTGACATTTCGTCATAAACAGCTTGAGGGATAATAATAGTATCATAGATTTTTTCCAATATATCTATTCTCTGAATAGCTGCTAGGTTGGTAATAGGTGAAGTATTGCTGACAACAATCATAATTCACCTAATTCTTTCAATGTTCTGATATCATCCTCAAAATCTTCAACACCATAATTAATGCAAATTCCCCGACTTGCCATTTCTTTTTGAAATTGAATTAAGTGCATTCCTGCTAAATGGCGAGCTTGACCTATGCTAATTCTTTTTTGTTGATATAATAAAATTGCTAGTTCAACTTTAATATCATCCGTTGAGATTTGAGCAGATTCAAGAATTTCATCAGGTATAGTAATATTCATACTCTGCTATCTTGTTTCAAACACTTACTGATAATGGTAACACAAAATTCATATTATTTCTCATTATTTCTCATATTTTTTTAGATTTTAACCACTCCTTTACCACCTCTTCCACAGGTTGAGATTGATTATCAACTTGATAATTCATCTGCTGTATTTCTGCTGTAGAAATTTTACCCGCTAATTTATTAATAGTTTCTACTAACTCTGGATATTTTTCAAGAATTTCTTGATTGAAAACAGGTACTGCTTCATAAGGTGGAAAGTATTTTTTATCATCTGCTAAAATCACTAAATTTAAAACTGGAATTAAACCATCTGTAGAATTTGCGGCTATGAAATCAACTTGTTTTTCCTTTAAAGCTTGATACATTAAACCTAATTCCATTTGTTTAATATTAGCAAATTTTAAACCATAAGTTTTAGATAAACCAGGATAACCGTCAGCACGTTCTAAAAATTCATAACCAAAACCTGCTTGCATTTGGGGAGTATATTTAGCAATTTCTGAAAGGGTTTTAACTTGCCATTTTTTTGCATCTTCAGCACGAATAAGCATCGCATAGGTATTTTCAAAACCTAAAGGTTGCATGACGGTTAAATTATATTTTTCTTGATATGCTTTTTTAGTTCTTTCATAAACAACTTGCGGATCTGTAATGTTTTTTTCTTTTAAAACTGCGGTAAACGCAGTACCTGTATATTCTACATAACCCGCTATTTTTCCAGCTTTTACTGCTTCATGGGCAATAAATGTACCACCTAAATTAAACTTTCTATCTACTTTTAAATTAGTATTGTTTTCTATTGTTTGTGCTAATATTTCACCTAAAATTACTTGTTCAGTAAAGTTTTTTGAACCAATAGTGATTGTCGCTGATGTTTGCTGAGAGTTAAATACAAATAATCCAGATATAATAAAGACAATTATTCCTAAAATCACAGCTATTTTTGGTTTACTTCCTTGTTGCTTAGTGAAGGTTTTTTCTAAAAAACCTAATCCAAAATCTGCACCTAAAGCAATTAAAGCTGCGGGTATTGCACCTGCTAAAATCAATTCATTATTAACTGTAGAAATACCCCTAAAAATAAAGATTCCCAAACCACCACCACCAATAGCAGCAGCAATAGTGGCAATTCCTACAGATATAACAGTAGCAACTCTTACACCTGCTAAAATAACTCCTAAAGCTAAAGGAATTTCTACTTGAAATAATAATTCTCTATCTGTCATTCCTATACCTATGCCCGCTTCTTTAATGGCGGGATCAATGCCATTAATACCAATATAAGTATTACGAATTATGGGTAATAAGGCGTAAAGAGTTAAGGCAACAACAGCCGGATTTTTACCGATTCCTCCTAAAAAGGGAACGGAAATTAAAAAACCAAATATGGCTAAACTGGGAATAGTTTGGATAGCGTTTGCTAAACCCAAAATGGGAGGTGCAAGTTTTGGTTTACGGGTAATAAAAATACCCAAAGGAATACCAATAGAAATGGCCACTATCATGGCTATAGCTACTAATATTAAATGTTCGCCACTGCGGAGGATAATTTCTGAAGCATATTTAAATAAAAACATGATTTTTGATTGTTATATATTTTTAATTGATGTATCTGAAGTATTAATTCAGAGTTAATAAAGCGTTTAAATTCAACCTTACTCCCCACTCCTGACTCCTTTCTTAATTAAGTTCTTCCCAATGTTTTAAAGCATTCAAACAAGATAAAAAAGCCTGTGCTTCAGGATGCTGGGATTTAATAAATTCTCTTCTCGTTCCTAAAGCAACTAAATTTCCTTCATACATTAAACCAATTCTGGAGGCTAAAAAGAAAGCTTCTTGAATATCATGGGTGACAAATATCACGGTTTTTCCTAATTGTTGTTGTAAATATTGAAACTGTTGTTGTAATTCTAAACGAGTAATAGGATCTAACGCCCCAAAAGGTTCATCCATTAATAGTATAGGTGGATCTGCGGCTAAAGCCCTAGCAACTCCTACTCTTTGACGTTGGCCTCCTGATAGTTGATGGGGATAACGTTGGGCAAATTTTGTAGGTTCTAAACCTACTAATTCTAACATTTCATGGACTCTTGTTTGAATTTTATTTGCTGACCATTTTTCTAAAGATGGTACAATTCCCACATTTTCAGCTACGGTAAAATGGGGAAATAAACCTGTTTCTTGAATAACGTAACCTATTTTTCTTCTCAGTTTAATTACATTCCATTGGGTAGTGGATTTTGATTGTACTAAAACCTGTCCTTGGGTGGGTGTCAGTAAATGATTGATTAATTTTAAAGTTGTAGTTTTACCACTGCCACTACGCCCTAATAAAATTAATGCTTCTCCTTGATAAATGCTAAGATTTAGGTTAGATAATAAGAGACGGTGATTAATTTCAAAACTGACATTTTTAAATTCAACTGCTAATTCTTTTGTTGGCGACATAAGAGTGTAATAAAACAATCAAAGGTGATCATGAATAATGGAATATTTTAAATGCAATATTTTAGGAGTCAGTAGGGGTTTAGAATTTCTAAACCCTTACAGGTATCAGGATAAATAGTCCCTACAGCCTATTATCTCTGATAACTGATAAATATCAAAATTTGATAGTTGCAGCAGTAATAGCTAAAGCAGCCCAACCAGCCATTAATGAAACTCCTCCTAATGGTGCGATCGCTCCCAGTGATTTTATACCAGAAAATGTGATAGCATACAAGCTGCCAGAAAAAATCACCACACCAATAATAAATAACCAGCCACTAGCTAACAGAGTTGTAGGTGGAGTTTCAAAGCGACTGATGAGGATAGCCACTAACAACAATGCCAGGGCATGATACATTTGATAACGTGCGCCAGTGTCGAAAATTTCCAACATTCTTTCACTGACTTTTTCCCGCAAAGCATGAGCGCCAAACGCACCAGCAGCTACAGATAAACCACCGAAAATAGCGCCTACAGTCAAAAAAATATGCGTCATTATAACCTAGCTGTAAATGAGCAAAGTGACATTAAACATCAAAGTGATATGATACCCCTCCTTCTTCATTGACTTGAAAATTAGCATTAAATTCTTTAGCTTTTTGGTCTAAATATTCTTTAGCTTCTGCGGCTGGTAACTGTGACTGCATGGCAAAACTTAACAATGTGATTTTGCCATTATTCGCTTGTAATATTTGATAAAATTGGGATTGTAACCGCTCATGATTTTGTTGAGTAATCGCTTTTTTATTTTGTCGGCTTTCCTTATATAGTCCTAATGCTAACCAACCACCTAATATCAAACTAGGAACACCAAAAATAATACCCCCTACTATAGTGTCATTATTCTCATAATCGGGATTTTGCCAATCATACTCATCTTGAGTAGGTATATTTATTGATTTTTCTGCTGTCAGTTTTTCAATTCCTGCGGTTACTGATATCGTTAAAAACATGAATCCGAGTGTAAGCAGCCAACCAGCAGCCAATTTTTCCGCCGTTTTCATAGTTTTACTTCTGAGTTAGACTTTGCTTGCGATTTTAACCTTACTTGCTTTTATGTTCCACTAATATTATCTCGTTCCCAGTCTCCCACTGGGAATGCGATGAAGAGGCTCTGCCTCTGATTTAATCGCAGCCAGAGTCTGCTAAAATTCATTCCCATACAGAGTATGGGAACGAGAAACAAGGAATTTTTACCTTGTAGCTTCTAACAAGCGGGAAAAATAGAAACGGGTTCTAGTCATGGCTTTTCTTTGTATTTTAAAGCCATTTTTCTCCAGAATTTTCACTACATCTGCTTCACGGTGTAAATAAGCACGAGTTGTTTTACTTGGTCCTGGGAAGAAAGTACCTATTTTTTTGAGGATAGACAGAAAAAAGGTTTTTGGGGCAAAACTAATCATGATGCGTGATTGTGCTAAAGAACACAAGTGAGAAATCATTTCATCTGCTTTTTCTTGGGGGTAATGAATCAGCACATCCAAACAAATAACTGTGTGATAATTGCCACTTAACGATTCTAAGTCTTGTACTGTAAAATCAGGATTAACTGTATTTTTTAAAGCTAATGCAGCCCTATCCTGTGCTTCTGAGACCATTTTGGCGGAAATATCACTGGCGTAAACTTTAGCACCTTCAGTAGCCAGGGGAATACTGAGACTACCAACACCACACCCAGCATCGCAGATGGTTAACTGGGATAAATTGTTATCATCTTTTAACCAGCCGATGACGGTATCTACGGTTTGTTGATGTCCAGTACGGATATCTAGCTGTACTTTGTTGACCTCACCATCTCCATAGATGCGTCTCCAACGGTCAAAACCTGTAGAGTTGAAGTATTCGCGGACTATTGTTTTATCGTCGGCTGCGTTCATGACCTTAATTTTTGACAGTTAACAATTCTTAAAATTATAATAAAATAATGTCAGAATTTAGAAGTCAGGAGTCAGAATTTTTGATAAATTGATAGATTATCAAATAGTGATTTTTGGCTTAACCTCTCAAACATTGACTGCTGAAAGCTGATAGATATTTTATTATCTGCCAATTTTTATTTACTTTGTAAAGTAATGATAGTCACTTCTGGCGGACAAAATAAACGTCCTGGTAAATAAGTACCTAAACCGCGATTAATATATAGTTGATTTTTGCCTATTTTATGGAAACCTTGTGACCATTCCCAATGATTACATACAGGGTGTTTTTTTCTGAAAAATGGCAGGAAATTTTGTAATATTTTGGGTGTTATTCTGAGAATTTTATGTTGAATCATTAAGACAGGACCCAACCCAGGAATAACGATTTGTCCGCCGTGAGTATGACCAGATAATTGCAAATCTACGCGCCATTTTTGCAATATTTCTGCTGTATCTGGGTTATGGGATAAAACTATGCAAGGTGTATCAGGATCTAGTTGGTTCATCACTGGTGTAGGATTAAATTCTTTTGAGTAAAAATCTGCTAGTCCTACAATTGGTAATTCTTTTCCTAATGGATAGGAAATTTGATTCCAAAGAACATGAATACCTATATTTGTGAATGTGGTTGTAACTTCAGTTTGGGAATTTTTATAATATAAATCGTGGTTTCCCAGTACGGCATAAATACCATGACGACTTTGCAATTTTTTCAGGTATTTTGCTAGTTGATCAAGGGTTGCGGTGCTGGTGGTGATGAAGTCGCCGGTTAATAAAATTAAGTCGGGTTTTACTTGGTTAGCGATGGCGATCGCCTGACTTAACATTTTATCTGATAACCGTACACCATCATAGTGAAAATCTGACATTTGCACCAGTTTTTTACCTTGTAATGATGCAGGTAAACCCGCAATTTTTACCGTTAATTTTTCTGTCGTCAACGGTCCAGATAATAATCTGTGCATAATGATTTTGATGATTTTAAATAGTGTTATTTATAAGTTAACTGAAAACTTTCGGGTTGTTTGTAGGAATAAGATAACTTTTAGAAAATTTTACAAAATTTGTGTGTTTTTACGTGTTTTTACTTAAACTTTTTAAACATAACTTTAGTTTTTTTCAAATCCCTGAGTTTTTTAAGAGGATGTTTAAAAAGTAGTAAAGTTTACAGAATTAGGGCGGGCAAGACTTGTACTGAGCTTGTCGTTCGCGTAGCGTGGCGTTAGCCATAGTATGCCGACCCCACAAAAGCTAATGCCAACCCTAACAAAGCGGATAAATTCTGAAAACCTACTCTAAAACAGCAGGTAGAGATTTGGTTAAATTCTCCCCATGACTCAAATTTTCCCCTTGAACGTGGGAAGTTAACACCTGTTTCAAAACCTGCATGAAAATTCTGGGATGGAAAAATGCCCTGGGAGGTTTGATCATGTTGATTACTTCTAAAAACAACTGATGAACTTCGCCACTTTTGCTTTGTAAAACCAGCACTTGTTCTAAATATTTTTGCATCATTTTATTAATTAAACTGGGTTTTCCTCCCTCGGTGGTAGACCAACGGAAATCTTCACCTGTAGCAATCATCCAAGGTATACTAATTACCTTGTTAAGTTGTTTTTGAAACCGTCGAGATAGACCAGTTAAATTTTCTTGCTTACTTAAACATTCATCCAGAGTTACAGCACCTAAAGCAGCGGTAGTCATACCTTGACCGTAAACAGGATTGAAGCTACAAACAGCATCACCGACTACTACTAAATTTTCTGGGAATCTAGACAGTTTTTCATAATGACGCAGACAGTTTTCTGTGCGTTTATAGGCGTAAATTGGTGAAATTGGTTGAGCGTTTTTGATGGTTTCGTAAATAATAGGCGATCGCAAACTGCGAGCAAATTCCAAAAAACCACCCTCATCCGTAGGTGGATAATCTCGACCTATACCCACCAGTGTCACAATCCACCGATTACCTTCAACTTTATAAATCACACCCCCACGAGTACCTGGTGGTTGTGCTGTTATATACACTGATTGCCAATCTATTTGCAAATCTGATGGAATTTGATACCAGCGACTAGCGTAGCCTAAAAAAGAATTAACAATTGTTTCCTGGGTTGGTTCATAGCCCATTTCTTGCAACCAGTGAGGTGTGCGCGAAGTTCGTCCAGTTGCATCTACCACTAAATCCGCAAATATCTCTATTTCCGGTTCATTACCAGTGCGTATCCGTACACCAGTAACCTGAGTTTTGTCCGCGTTTGATAAAAAGCTAGTTACCTGTGTACCTAACCTCAATTTCACACGATCATTTGCCACCAAACGCTGGCGGATAATCCACTCTAGCAAATTCCGGCTACAGGTGTGGGTAGCTAAATGAGAGTGAAAACGGGGACACCATCCGCTAGAACCCAACCAAGGAACATCTGCTGTCCAATTTACAAAAGGTGTACCTGACTCTGCTAATTCAGCAAGTATACCAGGAAACAATTGTTCTAAAATCTGTTGCCCCCGTATCAGTAGGGCATGAACATGAAAAGATTGGGGAACACCAGGGCGTTTTTCTGGTTGTGCAGTTGACCCTAGCAAGTCCTTTTCTACAATTATTACACGGTCAAAATACCAAGTCAGCACCTGAGCCGCCAACATTCCGGCGATGCTTCCCCCAATCACAACAGCAGTTTTTTCTGTAGATGTGGAATTATTTGAATACATCATTTCAAAATAGACTGAGTTAAAACAAATTTATGTTACATATCAGAATTTTATCAAAATTTTGTGGTTTGGGCATGGTTCGACATAGTTCGACTCCGCACTTCGACTTACTTCGACTACGCTCAGTACAAGTCGCTCAGTACAAGCTCACTAACCGCTGAGTACAAGTCTTGCCCGCCCTAAATATACAACTTAAATGATCCAATTTTTGCTGATCTAAAATCACCATTTTAAAACCTCTTTCCTCATCTCCTCTATATCCAAATAATCCTTAACAAAGGCTTTACGCAACAACTCATCAGGAATAAACTGATCATATTTTTGTAATTTCGGTGCTTCTGCATGACTCACTAAATGTTCTGCTGTAATTCTTTGCTCACATAAACCAACTATTTCTGAATAAACAGCAGAAAACTTATCCTTACCCACTTTCAAAGTCAAATAATAAGGATTTATCCCACCAATACTACTAATCTCTAAAGATTCTCGACAAAAACAATTTAATAATCTTTCTAAAGTCCGATAACCTACCGTACCCATCCAAGGAAAGATGCAGCATTTATTTTTTTCTAATTGTATAATATTCTGTTTATCTAATCCCACCTTGCGCGTTAATTTCCTCACTTCCTGCAAACGCAATTGAGCATTTTTTTGTAAATAACTATATTCTGTATCTTCTAACAAAACCTGACGCATTCTTTGTAAAATTCTCCCATGAATATTCCCACTTCCACCACGCCAATAGATATTATCTTTACCATTAGCCTTACCTTCAACTTGTTTAACCAAAATCACCTGCTTTTTAAAATCAACTTCTAACACTTGCCAACTCTTACCAGCTAACCCAAATTGATTACCCACAGCAGGAGGTGTAGCAATACTACCTATTTCTGTTGTCCCTTGTTTCACAGTATATTCTTGATAGTCAGCAAACACAGCATAAAACTGAAATTTATTAACTACTTTTTCCCCTGCTAAACCAATAATTAATTTACCAGTTTCCGTTTTTTGAATGTGATTAATATCAATTAAATAACGAAGTAAGGTTTTATAATTATCTTGGGAAATATTAGCAAAAGGTGATAAATTCAAAATTTGTTGAGCTAAAGCAGCAGGTGAAATTGCTCCCGTTGCTGCTAAAATACTCATAGTTTGATGATAAAGTAAACTAAAAGGATATTTAATTGGTGTAATTGGTTCTATCCAACGTTCTTCTAAATAAAGTTGAATAATAGCGATACACTGTAAAAGTTGCCAGGGAATTTGATCTGGTAAAAAAGCTTCTGATAATGGTTTTTCTTCTGCACAAATAAAACGCATATCCGCAGTTTCTCCCCTTCTCCCACTGCGTCCCAATCTTTGTAAAAAACTTGCAACAGATAAAGGTGATTCTAATTGAATAACTCTTTCTAAATAACCGATATCTATCCCTAATTCTAAAGTTAAAGTTGCTGCTGTCACTGCAGGAGTATTAGCTTCTCGCATAGCATTTTCCGCAGTTTGTCGTAAGCTGGCAGAAATACTACCATGATGGACATGATATATATCTGGAAACCCTGCGGTTTGTGCTATGTTCCGCAAAGAAGAAATAACAGATTCTGTTTGATTCCGGTTATTAGCAAAAATTAAACATTTACGAGATTTGGTAAGGTTAAAAATATATTTTTCATAATCAGATTCATCAATATCTTCATTAATAAAAAAATGTTCTAAAGCTAGTTTTACTTGCCGCTTTCCTGCTTCAACATTTGGAGTAATTACTGGTTTATCTGTTCCTGAAATTAACCATTGTTCCGCTACTGAATAATCACCAAGAGTTGCGGATAAACCAATGCGTCTAGGTTTAATTTTGGTAAATTTGGCTAATCTTTGTAATTGACAAAGAATTTGACAACCTCTTTCTGAACCCATAAATGCGTGAATTTCATCAATAATAATAAAACGTAAATCAGCAAATAATCTGCTTAATTCCTGATGTTTATTGATTAATAAACTTTCTAAAGATTCCGGTGTAATTTGCAGAATGCCTTGGGGATTTTTAAAAAGTTTGTTTTTGCGACTTTGAGATACATCACCATGCCAAGAATATACAGGAATATCTGCGGTTTTTAATAAGTCATTGAGGCGTTGGAATTGGTCATTAATTAAAGCTTTGATAGGACTAATATACAATACACGTATAGTAGTAGATGGTTTTTCCTGTAGTAAAGTTAAAATAGGTAAAAACGCCGCTTCTGTTTTTCCCGCAGCAGTGGCAGCAGCAACCAGCAAATGAGCATCAGTTTGAAATATAACTTCACAAGCCGCAATTTGTACTGGTCTTAATTCTGTCCAATTGTGAAGATAAATATATTCTTGGATAAAGGGAGCAAGTCTAGAAAATGTGCTGTTACTCATAGATAGCAGGATATTCACAGAATGTTGTATACAGAATTTTGTGTTTTATATTAGTTGCTGACTTCAGTAAGCTTACAGTAAGCTAGTAACAAGAAGTCAAGTGATCAATTTAATGAAGTTGTAAAATTAGGAAAATGATAAATCAAGATGCAGGTGATATTACCAAAGAGACGTTATTAGAACGCTACGAAGTCCAGCAACAACTAGGTAAAAAAGCAGGAAGGAGGACACTGTTAACTCGTGACTTACAAACCCAAGAACTGGTAGTAGTGAAATTACTAACATTTGATGATGATTTTCAATGGCACGATTTAAAGTTATTTGAGCGGGAAGCAGAAACCCTCAAATCACTTTCTCATTCTGCTATTCCTCAATATTTAGATTATTTTGAATTAGACACACCAAACTACAAAGGATTTGCACTGGTACAAAGTTATATTCCTGCTGAATCTTTGGAAATGCAACTGAAAGCAGGACGCAGTTTTAGTGAAAAAGAAGTTAAACAATTAGCAACTGCATTGCTAGAAATTCTCAAATATTTACACAGTCAGCAACCACCAGTAATTCATCGTGATATTAAACCGAGCAATATATTATTAACAAATCGCTCTGGTAATAGTGTTGGTGATGTTTATTTAGTTGATTTTGGTTCAGTGCAAACTATTGTTAGAAGTAATAGTACCATGACTGTTGTGGGTAGTTATGGATATATGCCACCTGAACAATTTAGTGGTAAAGCTAGTCCTGCTTCTGACTTGTATGGTTTGGGTGCAACTTTAATTTATTTAGTTACAGGTCAACATCCAGCAGATTTACCGCAACAAGATTTAGTCATTAAATTTGAAGAAGCTGCAAATATTAGTCGTGATTTTAGTAATTGGTTGCGGAGAATGACACAACCGATGTTGAGTAAACGTTTTACTTCTGCGGATCAAGCTTTACAAGCTCTACAAGTACCTATTAATAAAATTCCTGCTCCAGTAAGGACATCTAATTTGATTTTAGAAAAGCCTTTTGGTAGTCAGGTGATGTTAAATAAAAATGCTGAGTTTATAGAAATTCTCATTCCCCCCAAATCAGGAATGTCTAAGGTAGGGGTGATGTTTGTTTGGTATTTTACGACCGTTTTACCGCTTTCTATTGTTTTTTCCATTTTTTCACCTATATTTGGTATCCTTTCACCTTTGCTACCTACACTTAATATATTCCTATTGATTTTTATCGTTCTACTGTCTTTATTTGGCAAAAAAAGACTGTATATCAATAAACGAGAAATTTCTTTATGTTATGACTTATTTGGTATGAGGCGCTATCATCCTCTTCCCAGTCACAGAAAGAATATTATTCGTTTGGAGCGTGGTAGTATATATTATAATCTTGCTCCTCATCCCTGTTTAATTATCTGGGCGGGGCTGACAAAGTATGAAATTAATACCAGTCAAAATAATATGTTTTCTGTTAGTACCATAGAATTAGATTGGTTAGCACAAGAACTTAGTGAATGGCTTGGTTTACCAATTACAAAAGAGTAAGTTATCAATTGATAATTGATAATTGACAATTGACAATTGTTTCATTCAAGGTTTAAAACCTGTAAGCATTCAGCTAACACCTATGGCTTGCGTGAAGACGTAGGAGTCATACGGTAAGTTACGCTAACAGTAGTCAGCTTTGTAACAGTCACACCATCGAAAAAAACGAAATAATCATAAACTAAATTCGGCAGCATCATCATCTAAATAGCTATCTTTACCTGCTACCGTAAGTTGAAAATTATCACCGTGAATTAATTCAGAGAATTTAATTTCTGGGTTTTGATAAAGAACATTTAACACACTAATAAAATCCCGAATTATTTCCCCTGGTGTTAATAAAGCTTCTGCACCTAAGCGAGTCACAATTTCTTGGACAAATTCTTTTAAATCTGTCTCTTTTAATCTTGGTTCATAACCAAAATTTAAGGCATGAATTTCTGTTAATCTTTGCAAAAGTGTAAGTATCTCTGTTTCTGTTAAGGGGTGCAGACGCATCACAGGCCCGATGTATTCTTGTACATTAGCTTGGGTAACAAATCGGCTTTCTTTGGTTCGTCTGCGCCAAGCTGGATCGGCAAAAAGTCCCCGGTTTGGGTCTTCTAAAAATTGAGTAGTTCCACCAATGAAAATCCCCAGATTTTCGGCTTTACATTGCATGGTATCGTTAAACATTCCCAAGAGTCTATTATAGTTCTTTTCACGAGTAACTGTAGTAGATATTTGATATAAATTTACTGCTTCATCTATTAAAATTAACAGTCCTTTATAGCCGATTTCTGCAACGAATTTAGCTAATAATTTCATATAATCATACCAAGTTTCATCATCAATAATGACACGCACTCCTAAAGCTGCTCTAGCTTCAGTTTTGGTGTTAAATTCTCCTCTTAACCAGCGTAGGGAGGCGTTTTTTAATTCTTCATCATCTAAGCGATAACTGCGCCAATAAGCAATAATGACACTACCAAAATCAAAGCCATGAACTAAGTCTTCAATATAATGAATTACTTCCCGAATTTTGTTTTCTAATTGGTCATCAAAACCTACATCATTGGGACGCATTCCTGTTTCTTTGGCTACTTCTTGCTGAATTTTATTAATCCATCCTTCTAAAATGGAAATTAAAGCACCACCATCAGGACGGGTTTTTGTAGCTAAACGACTCATTAATTCTCGATAGGTTGCTAAACCTTCATTGTTGCTTCCTCCTAGTCTTCTTCCAGAGGATAAATCAACATCAGCAACTACAAATCCTTGCTCCATTGCATGGTTACGAATCATCTGTAGCATGAAGCTTTTTCCTGAACCGTAATTACCAATTATAAACCGAAATGCAGCTACACCTTCTGCTATATCATTGAGATTTTGTAAGAGGCTATTTAGTTCTTTTTCTCTACCTACGGCTATATGTTCAATTCCGGTTCTGGGAACTACTCCTGCACCCAGGGAATTGATTAAAGCTGTGGATACTTTTTTTGATATTTTCTGTTTGCTCATGTAGTTTGTATTAGTGTTTGTTATTAATTGATTTTTCCTTGAAAGCATAATATATTATATCATAAAAGTACAATTTTTTCTATTCAATCAATGGTTAAAATTAGTTTGGTTAAAATTAGTTTGGTTAAAATTAGTTTATAAATGAGGGCTATTTATTTCTCTAATCTTCATGAATTACTATAATTTTTTGGACATTGAGCAGATGTTCTGGGTAAATTTCCGGTTTGTCTTCTGCTGTTTCAATAATTAATTCACCAATAGTATTTTTGGCGATTTCATTGATAGCATCAATTAATAAATTAGGCATGGTGATTTGTGCCTCGGCAATTTGTTTAATAATAGCTTGGGGATTATCTTGTTCGATTATGGCTTTTAATACCTGAATTTGATGGGTTGGCATTTGTTCTAAAAAATTCCTCCATTCTGAAGGTAGCTTTTCTTCTATAGGTTCTAGTAATTCATCAAAGGGAAATAATTCAACTTCATTTTCCTGGGTATTATCAGATAATGGTTCTTGATTGAGGTTTTCTATGTTTTGCAGTAGTTCCCAAACTTGGTTTTGTAATAAGTCTCGCTCATCTTGTAATAAGGAAATTTGATTGTGTAATTGGCTAATTTCTGCCTGTTGTGCTTGTTTTTGATTTTGTAAATTTTTCAGTTTATTTTCTAGATTTTCTTGGGCGTTAATTGTCTCTTTTAATAAGTTATTTTTAGTGAAGACTTTGCTTTCTAAGTCTTGGATTTCTATTCTGAGTTCATAGAGTTTTTCTTCTAGTTGGGGTTTGAGTCTATTGGAGAGAATCAGGTGATTTTCGATTTCTTCTTTTTCTTGCTTAAATGCTTCTATTTGGGCTTGTAATTGGGTTATTTCTGAACGGGATACGTTACAATTTAGCTCTAAACGGCGTTTTTCTGCTGCTAGTTCAGAACAAGATTTTTTGAGTTCTATTGTGCTGCCTTCTAATTTGTCTATGGCATTTTTTATACTATTAATTTCTAGCTCCAAATGCTTTTTTTGTCCAGCAAAATTACCTATTTCTCGATGTAAATTATCTCTTTGATTACGAGATTCTGCGATTTGATTTTGTAGTTGCTGTGATTCTGTATAGAGAAGAATTTTATGTTGTTGTACTTGTTCTAATTCTCTGGCAATGCGATATTTTAAGCCTTCCAATTCTCTAATTTTTCTATAGAGAGAACTTAAAACCATCAGTTCATAATTTCTGCGTCTTTTATCCACAAATAAGGCGGCTGAATAGGTGGCAAGTACGGTAATGATTCCAGTAACTAAGGCTTGAGTAAAATCCCAGTTGGGAACAAGACTTAAACCAAAACTTACACTAAAGGCTGATACCCCTAAAATCACTTTATTGCTTACTATTCCTGATTGCATTTTGCTGGTTTTTAGCTTATTAATCTGGTGAGAATCAGTAGTTATTAAGGTCATTATTGTTCACATTTTATTGAAAGTCAGGGTGTGTTACAGCAGGAGTCAGTGGTTCGGCTTCGCTCACCAACCGGAGTCAGGAGTAAAACTAGCTTAGTGTATAGGTTTCAATTTAGATTCTGTACCTCATGGATCTGCAATCTGCTGTATTTAAAAATTTAATAGTATAGCTGTCGCTAAGTTAAGAGTTTTAAAAGCTGACTGCTGATTGCTGTAAATTAATTACAGTCTATTTTTATTATTACCATACACAGCTAAATCTGCTTTTAAGAAGTCAATAAACTGCCGTGCTGTGCGGCCAGAACGGCCATTATGACGAGTTGCCCATTGTAAAGCTTGAAATTCTAAATCTTCGGGTTTAAGATTAATGCCTGTTTGTACTGCTAAATGCTGAACAATGTGTAAATATGTTTTTTGATCTGCGGCTTCAAAGGTTAATGTTAAACCAAAGCGATCGCTAAAGGAAAGCTTTTCCTGCATTGTATCCCAAGCATGGACTTCTTCGTTATCCTTGGGGGTAGGTCTATCACTAAAATACTCTCTAATCAAGTGCCGACGGTTGGATGTAGCATAAACAATTACATTTTCTGGTCTAGCGGTTAAGCTGCCTTCTAAAACTACTTTTAGTGCTTTAAAAGCATCATCATCTTCCTCGAAGGAAAGATCATCGACAAAGATAATAAATTTTTGCGGCACTCCTCGTAAATGTTCAACAATTTTTGGTAAGTTTTGTAATTCTGATTTTGCCACTTCGATTAAGCGCAGGTTTTTGTCGCTATATTCGTTTAATAAAGATTTTACTAAAGATGACTTACCAGAACCGCGACTACCGTATAGTAATACGTGCAGTGCTGGTTGTCCTGACAATAAAAACAGGGTATTTTTTAACAAAGCATCTTTTTGCCAATCGTAACCTACTAATGTATCTAGTTTAACTGGATCAGGATAGAGTATACCTAAAAACTGCCCATCTTGCCACCTAAAAGCGCGATATTGGGCAAATAAACCAGTGCCATGCTGTTGATAATAAGCGGCTAAGTCTTCAACAGCATCAGCCCAAGTATCTAATTGCTGTAAAGTGCTGATTAAATCAGTATCAACTTCTACTGCTTGGGGTTCTTGATACCAGACGACTGGGGAAACTGGCAAATGAGATACCACTTGCACCCACTCACTTAAAACAGCACTATTACATTGATATAAATTTTGTAAGGCTTGTAAATCATGCTGGGCTGCTGCAATTAAGGCTGGTGGTAAATCAGTAAATTCTCGCTGTTGAGCTAGTCTGGTAAAGGGGTTATCCGCAATGAGAATTTGTTTAATTAAGTATTCTTCCCAGGTTTGTTTACTGGCTGCCAAAGCTTGAAAATAATTACCGTAAGCTTGGAGACAGTCGCGCCCATCTGCGTCAGTGTAACGTATAGCTTGCAGCAGATCAAGAAATGCGATCGCTACTTCGCCTTTAAGAACTGATTGGTAAATTAAAAGAGACGCTGCTTGGCGTTGGAAGAATTGAACTTTGGTGTAAGACGAAGTATTTACGGTAGACATTCCTTGATCATCCATCAATTAACTGTATTTGTCTGCTCAATCTAAAAGTAAAATCCAAATCAACACAGGCTGTAACAATGAATTTAGGTATAGTTGCCGCTTTTGGCTACGGCATTTTAGCATTATTAGGTGGAATCATTGGCTACATCCAAGCCAAGAGCAAAGTTTCCTTAATTAGTGGTATAATTAGTGGCTTATTCATTATCTTTGCTGCTTACTGCCAACTTCAAGGACAAAGCTGGGGTTTAAGTGTAGCAGCTTTTGTTATTGGTGTGTTAGTATTTTTCTTTTCCATTAGATTGGCTAAAACACGGAAATTTATGCCTGGGGGATTGATGATTATTTTTGGGATCGTGACATTAGTAGTCATATTGAATCAAATTTAACGAAGGCAGGAGGCAGGAGGCAGGAGGCAGGAGTCAGGAGTGAAACTGGCGAATGTGTCTAGGTTTCAATTTTGATTCTGTACCTCGTTGATATGCAATCTGCTGTATCAGTAAAGATAAAAGTTAGTGAGTAAATTTGGTCTTTACAGGCGAATTTTCGCCCAGATGACCACAAATACTGTTAAATTTGAAACATACTGTTCCTAGTAAGTCTGATTTTAGTACAATTATATTATAAATAAAGGCGTGATTTTTATGACACATTGAGGGTATGGATAAAAAAAATCCTTGAGAGCAAAGGATATGAACTAGCAATTATTAAATTGTTAGTAAAAATTACGATTAACAAGATTTAAACAAAGAACTCTATATATACTAGAGTTAGTATTATCAATAGTGTAAAGATTTTATGGTATCTTCAGTATACTTTAAAGGAAAAATAAAGGTAAATTTGCCATATTGGCAGGTTTTCCTGAAATAAATAGGATATTACTAGATAGTAGCAATCTTTATTAATGTTTGCGCTATTGTAGCTATCTACCTAATCCTAAGCAGAGGAAATCAAGGCATACCTAAGTAATTCTTTCAGCAATTTAAGCAACTAGGAAATTAATACATGATATTATCACTGTCTTCTCAAAATGTTATCCAGTATCTGCACAAAGCAGGTCTGTGTAGCTCAGAAGATGGCGCATTATATGAATCTGATTTACCAGAAAGTGGCGGTAATAATCGGAATTTACTGGTGAAGCTGGCAGATAATCGTAAACTTCTGGTTAAACAAGAACAATGCAGGAATTTTGATAGCAGTCCCCATGAATTTTTTAATGAGTGGCTGTTTCATCAATTACTGGATAAATTTCCAGTGCTGGGGAATATTTCGGCGATCGCATCATTATTGGTCCATTTTGATGCAGAAAATTATATCCTGGTTCGTAGTTACCTCAGCGAATATATGGAACTGGGGAAATTTTACGAAAATAACAGTATTTTCCCCATTGAAATTGCCACCGCCATTGGTAATACATTAGCGGTGTTACATCGTTCTACTTTCCAAAAACGAGAGTATCGTGATTTTATGGATACTGCTCCCCAAGGACAGTTTCGCTATCACTATTACAACCCAGCGCAAGGAATAGGATCAATAAATCAAGATATTTTTGGCAATATTCCTACAGAAGCACTCAAATTGCATACACTCTATCAACAATATGAAAGTTTAGAATCAGCGATCGCCGATTTAGCTTATGAATGGAAACCTTGTTGTTTAACTCACAACGATTTACAATTAAACAATATTTTGGTGCATTCCCGTTGGCAAAATCTAGATAACTGTTTGGTAAGATTAATTGATTGGGAAGCTTGCACTTGGGGAGATCCAGCCTTTGATTTAGGTACTTTACTAGGAAGCTATGTCAAAATTTGGCTTTCTAGTTTAGTAGTAGATCCCAGTTTAAATTTAGAAGAATCTCTAAATTTGGCAATCATTCCCTTAGAAGTTATTCAACCTTCAATTTTGGCAGTTATCCACGCTTATCTTCATGCTTTTCCCATAATTTTGGATTACCGTCGGGACTTTATTCTGCGAGTGATTCAGTTTACAGGTTTGGCACTAACTCACCAAATTCAAAACATGATTGAGTATCACAAATACTTTGATAATACCCACCTGTGTATGCTAGAAGTTGCCAAAAGTTTGTTAATTATGCCTGAACAAGCAGTATTAACTATTTTCGGCAGTTCCGAAGCAGAAATTCTCCAATCAGTAACCGGATTAAACACCAAAGCTAAACCTGAAAAAGAAAAACAACTACTACGGATTTATTACGAAAAAACTCGCCTACGTGGTTGTTAGTATTTTAGGTAATATTTTAGGTAGTATTTTAGGTAGTATTTTAGATGATATTCAAATTTGGAGGTGCAATTTCTTCATGTTAGATAACTCTACTAATCAAATTCTCAATTCTTTATTTGATATTGCCAGCAATATTCAGATTGCCCCAAACTTTTGTATTCAACATCCCAATTATCAACCTTTTGCATTGCCAGCGACAGTAGCGAATAGATTTAAACACAATTCACCAGATTTACAACATAAATATCTGGCTTTACTATTGCGGAATTTTCTCCACGGTATTTATTATAATGGTTCGCTGCAAACTGTTTTATCAGTCAATGCCGAAGATGGTAATTACTCACAACAGAACTCACAACAGAAAAGTTTAGAGCAAAATTATAATGTGGGTATTGATTGGGATTTTTATGAGCAATTACACCAAAATAATCATGGTATAGGTAACTATGATTCTAATTGGGAAGTATTAAGACGAGAACCAGATAAAACTCTAGCAGTAACTAAAAATGGGTTAACATTATATGTTGAACCAGAATGCTATCTCAAATCAAGTAAAAAGTCGATAAAAGTAGGTGATTTAATAGCAATTTGGATGCCAAAAAACCGTTTACAAAATAACTGTTATGTGGCGGTTAGTAATTTAGGACAACAACGCCAAAATACATCCGAGACTAATCTAGGAGTAGGGCGAATTTATTTTAATTTTAGTCCATCAGGTGCGATCGCTCTCATGGATACCCTCACACAACAACTCAATAACGACCATATTCCCTTTAGTTTTGAAGTTCTTTATAACCCCGGTGCTTATGGGCGGTATGATGCTGGTACACTTTATTTTGAAAGACAAGATTACCCCATCATTCACAAAATTCTTCAGACAGTTTACCAAGAAAATCAATCTTATTTTCACCCAGAAATTCCCCTATTTACCAAATATTTAGCACCTGGACTGAGTTTAGCAGAAGAACCAAACCAAAAATTTGCCGCCCAGGAAAGTTTTGGGATGAACCGTTGTCAAATAGTTGCTAATGCTTTGTTAGAAGCTTGGGAAAAAGGGAAAAACGCCATTGAAGAACGTATACAGATTATTAACCAACACTTTGCACAGCATTTAATTGATGTGCAACGTCCTTATCTTAACCCCAGTTCTGAAGATATATATATCCCATTAAATTGTTAATAACTTAGTAAGTATTCAGTAAGTATTCAGCTATCAGTAATTTGTGTTTTTTGTGAGTTTTGCTGATAGCTGACTGCTGACTGCTTACAGAAAATGTAATTTACCTGTTTTTTTGTTTTAATAGAGGATTTTTAGACGATGATTTTTACATATCAAAGAACTGTCAGATTTGCCGATACTGATGCTGCTGGAGTCGTTTATTTTGCCAATATTTTAAGTATTTGTCATGAAGCCTATGAAGAATCACTTTGGCATTCTGGCATAAATATCAAAACTTTTTTTACACATCCATCTGTTGCTTTTCCCATCGTTCATGCAAATGTAGATTTTTTGCGTCCGATTTATTGCGGTGACAAGTTAATGATTAGTTTAATACCCCAAAAAATAAGTATTGATAAATTTAACATTACTTATGAAATTACCATAACTGATGTAATAGTTGCTAAAGCAATTACTCGCCACGTTTGTATTGATGTCAATAGTAGAACCAAGCAAGAATTACCAGAAGAGATAATTTCTTGGTTAGAAACGAACCGCAGAGACGCAGAAGGTGCTGAGAGAAGAAAGTCAAGGGAAGAGATTATGTAATTGATAATTGATAATTGATAATTGATAATTGATAATTGATAATTGATAATTGATAATTGATGATTAATTATTCATAATAATGAGATGATTTAGCTAAAAAATCCAGTGCTATTTGTTGCAGTTGTTGACGGTTGATTTTACCTTGTTCATTACGAGGTAAATTTGCTACAGAAATCCAATATTTAGGAATTTTAAACCTACTAAGTTTATCCTTGAGTTGACTTTCAATATTTAAAATAGAAATATTTGAATGCTGAGGAATATAAATAGCTGTTAATGCTTCTCCCCAGTCTTTATCAGGTATACCAATTACACAAACATCAATTACCATATTTGTTTTTATAATCGCTGATTCAACTTCTATCGGATAAATATTTTCACCACCAGAAATAATTTTATTACTACTACGTCCAATAATATGTAAATATCCATCTCCATCTACAAAACCAATATCATCTACTACTAAACTATCCCTATTTTCCCAAAGTTGGGGATAATAACCTAAAGCCAAAGATTTAGCTTGAATATTAATATTTCCCGTTAAATTATTAATAGTAATTTCTGCATGGGGGAGAATTTTACCACTGTTAACATTACCCTGTAAAAATTCATCAGGTTTCAAAGTTGCAACCTGAGAAGCTGTTTCTGTCATTCCATAAGTAGGTGCTAACCTAATATGATGAAATCTCGCTTTTTCTAACAATTCATCCCATGCTGGCGCACCTCCTAAAAGTACAGTTTCAAACTCAGATAGCCATTTTGTGAGTTGTGTATTTTGCAGCAGTCTTTGTAACTGAGTAGGAACTAAAGATATAAAAAAATCTGAAGGATTAATATTTGGTATTTGTTGAAATTCAATTTCTTTAAATCGAGTAATGACTAATTTACCACCAGTAGTAAAACTTCTCATAAACTGCATTAAACCACTGACATGATACAGCGGTAAAATACAAAAAGAATTTACTGTTTTTAACTGAAAATACTCTGTAAAACCTTGCACAGATGCGGTTAATGTTTCCCATGTATGAATTGTAAATTTAATCTTTCCCGATGAACCACCAGTAGGAATCATGATAGAATTGGTAATTGGTAATTGGTAATTGGTAATTGGTAAATGAGGAGTAAACTGACAACAATCTCCCCAAACTATATCTGGTTGTACCAAATTAAAAACTTGTTCCCATTCATTTTTTCCCCAGTCTGGGTTACATAAAAAAACTGGACATTTTGCAGCACAAGCAGCAATGAAACAAGCTAAAAATCTCACTGGTTCGCGTTCAGATACAATGATTTTTGGTAGTGTTGTATTTTTAGATAATTCGATTATTTCTAAAAGTCCTAAATATAATTCTGTAGCTATTTGATAAAATTCCTGGCTATTATCAACAATTAACCAATGATAATTTTTGAGTTTTTCTAAATACTCTAAAGGTTGTTCCATAGACTTTGAGGCCAGTTTGCTTGTAGTTGGGTAAAATGAGAGTATCCCAATGAAAGGAAAAATGAACGCAGCAACACTAAAAAATCTCTCATAATCTCTTACCTTTGTGTACTTTGCGTCCTTTGCGGTTCAATCATATCAAGTCTTGGAGCATTTTATTTCCCTAGTTAAAAATAAATTTACACATTTGGGATACTCCCGGTAAAATAGTGATTGATGCCAAAACCGACTGCGCGATGATTGCTAGATAATTCTGCTGCTAATTTTAGTGCAGCTTGTCTACCAATGGCAGTTTCAAATACAGATGAGAATACCACATCAATTTGATGTTGTTGGCAAAATTTTCTTAACCTTGATGGTGAACCTACTATACCAGGTTTAATGACAAAAATACTCCGCCAACCTTGTTGATAACAATTTTCCAGTTGTTGTAATGTAGCTACGGATTCATCTAAGGCAATTTTTGTACTATAATAATTACTTAATTCCAGCATTTCTGAGAATTTATCTACAGGTAATGGTTGTTCAATAAATTCAATTTTATTGGGGAAATTATCGCATTTTTCTAACCATAATTTAGCTGCATTATCATCAAGTCCACCATTAGCATCTAACCGCAGTTTTGCTGATTCTGGTAATTGATCAATCAGTAAATTTAAAATTGCTAATTCTTCGGTTATATCATTAACTCCAATTTTCCATTTAAAGGTTTTATAACCCTGTTTCCATAAATTTTGCCATTGATTTAAAGCCGCTTTTCCTGCTGGTAATAATCCGCTAAAATTCAGATGATGGTAATTTAGAGATTCGTGATTTTCTTGTAAATTCTCTAGTGCTGATTCAAAACCAAATTGACAAGCTGGTAATTTATCGGGAATTTTCAAAATTATCTCAAAAATTATCTCTGATGTAATTTCTCTTGGTAGTTGATGACAAAAATCTAAAGCTTCTTCTAAAGTTTCCGAACCAAACCAAGAAATGGGGGCAATTTCCCCCCAACTAATTTTACCTTTTATATCAATCAGTCTGATAATTACACTTTCTCGTATTTCCCAAACTCCATGATTGGTAATCACAGGACGAGTGAATTTTTGACTAATGTTGCGAAAAGAAAATTGATATTTCATGTTTATCAATTGATAATAGATAATTGACAATTGACAATTGTTTCATGCAATGTTGAAAAATTATCAACTTTCCATTAGACATCTCTAGAAAAGAAATTATGGAACCTATTTATGGGGGCAGGTCGAAGCTTATGGGATATCTATATCTCTGATTTTTCCGTTAAATTATCGCCCATAAGCTTCGCCCCTACGTTGCCCCTACGTCGCCCGACTCCTTACAATTATCCCAGCATAAATCCTGTACCCAATAATAAGCAAGTCCAGAAATGTACAGCAACAGCAATGAATTTAGAGTTACTAACTTTTTCTGGTAAGTGATGATTTTCTAAAACATGACGACATAATTTAAACGCAAAAGGTAAACTTAGCCAACTTAATAAAGTCCAAAGGGGGAAAATTCCTAACACAACTAATAACAAAGATAAGGGATAAATACTAGCTGTAAACCAAACTAATACCTGTGCGCCTTTTTCTGTACCTAACCGCACAATAGGCGATCGCTTTCCTGCTGCTATATCATCCTTAACTTGGTGAAAATGTGAACAAAATAAAACTAAACTGGTGACAATCCCAACAATCACAGAAGCTGCTAAATTAGTCATTGACCAAGTTTGAGTTTGACTGTAATATGCTGCTGTCATTCCCAATGGTCCAAAGGCAAAAAAGCAAAGAATTTCGCCTAAACCCTGGTATCCTAAACGAAAAGGAGGTCCTTGGTACATATAACCCAAAGCACAGCATAGCAAGATTATACCAATTACAGTAGGGTCTTTTTGCAAAAAGGCGATCGCTATTATCCCCAACAAACCCGAACTTAAACACAAATTACCTAACCAAAACATTAACTGCTTATTACCAGTTAAATTCACCAAAGAATGATGTTTATTTTTATCAATACCTGTTTCTGCATCAAAAACATCATTACTGATATTTTCCCAAGCTAAAATTAAAATTGCCGCAGTCATAAAAACTGCAAATATTAAACCATTAAAAATCTTAGTTTCTGCAAATGCTACCGCCGAACCTACCCATATAGGCATAATAGCAACACTGTACATTGGCGGTTTGATAGCAGCCATCCATAACTTATTTTTGGGTATTGATATCTGATTTGTAGTCATCAGTCTTGATAAATTAAATTACTAAAAATTGACTTATCAATTAGATTTTATAGTTGGCTGAGACATTTTACGGTAGTAAATTACCAAAAAATGCTAATTTTGTGATTGATAGTTTACCTACTGTTAACAAAACTTGACTTGACATTTTGCAGTATGCAAGAGTATGTGTTTTCAGTTTTACCAGAACCCAGCAAATTAGAGGCTGGTTAATGGTAACAGAATATGCTACCTATAGAAATACGACCATGACTTATTACACTTTAGGAAGATAACTTAAAAAAAATTAACTTATACATCCATGACAATTTCACCATGTCGCAGCAGTTTCTTTATAGAATATAAAGATTTGCATCAATTACTGTTAGCAGTGCAAGAAAAGTGCTATGAACAGCGTAGCCAGCAAATTGTGAGTATTTCCCTGGCAATTGATTTCATAGATCCTTTAGTGGTATTAGATAAGTTTGCCCAAAAAAATACATTAAACTTTTACTTTGAGAACAGAAGTAAAGGTGAAGCTATTGTAGCTATTGATGCTATCAAAAAATTAGATATTAGTGGTCAAAATAGATTTCATAAAACCGAAGAATTTATCAAAGATTGTCTCAAAAACGTCATAAATTTTGGCAATATAAACCCTGTAATGGGTCAACCTTTTGCCGGTACTCACTTTTTTTGTAGCTACAGTTTTTTTGATCAGCATCACTATTTAGATTATCCATTTTCATCTGCTACTATTTTTCTGCCTAAATTACAAGTAGCAGTCAAAAATTCATCTTGCACCTTAGTTGTGAATCATTTAATTCATGCTGACATTAATATTCAAACAATATTACGGGAATTACAGGACAAAATTAAGACTCTCCAATCTTTAGTAAAATCATCGCCAAACATTGAAAATTCTTCAGCCAATTTTATCAAAACCAAGATTAATAATGCCGATAATTTTAAATATTCAGTACTATCAGCTTTAGAAAAAATTGAATCCAAACATTTAAGAAAAATTGTTTTAGCCGATGCTTTAGATGTCAAATCATATAATTCTTTTAACTTATTCAAATCTTTAAATAATCTGCGACATTTCCATCCTAATTGTTATGTTTTTTCTATCAGCAATGGCAAAGGACAAAACTTTATAGGTGCGAGTCCAGAACGGTTAATTAGTATTCAAAATCAGGAACTCATTACTGATGCTTTAGCAGGTTCAGCCCCCAGAGGTAAAACACCAAATGAAGATGCGGCTAATGCCAACAACTTAGTTAATAGTACCAAAGAAAAACACGAACACAACCTAGTAATTGATTTTATCACCCAACGGTTATCACAACTCGGTTTATTTCCGCAAATTTTAGCCCCTCGTCTGCGACAATTATCTAATATTCAACATTTATGGACACCCATTACTGCGGTAGTACCTGCTAACGTCCACCCTTTAAAAATCGTTGCCCAATTACATCCTACACCAGCGGTTGCCGGTGCAGATAGAGATATTGCTTGTGCAGAAATTCGCTGTTATGAAAAATTTGAAAGGGGTTTATATGCTGCACCTTTGGGATGGGTAGATGCAAAGGGAAATTGTGAGTTTATTGTCGGTATTCGTTCAGCATTAATTGATGGCGATCACGCTAGACTTTATGCAGGTGCTGGTATTGTCGCCGGTTCTGATCCTGAAAAAGAATTTGCTGAAGTGCAGCTTAAACTGCAAGCATTACTCAAAGCTTTGGTTTAGGTTTTGGTAAATAATTGTTTCCATCCCCTTGCGGGGAAGTTGATTTGGAAAGTTGCCCTTGTCGGAGGAGTTGGAGGATGGTTAGTAGGGTTTCCATCCCCTTGCGGGGAAATTGGTTTGGAAAGGAAGCTTTATAACCCCATCCAGCCTCCCTGTTGGGAGTGGTTTCCATCCCCTTGCGGGGAAGTTGATTTGTAAAGTATTTAATCAAATCATCGCTGTTGGCTCCGTTGATGGGTTTCCATCCCCTTGCGGGGAAGTTGATTTGTAAAGCCAAGGATGGCGAATTGCCAAAGCGCGTCAGCAGTTTCCATCCCCTTGCGGGGAAGTTGATTTGTAAAGGTGGTTGTGACCACAACCTGGCCCAGTTTATCCCGGGAGTTTCCATCCCCTTGCGGGGAAGTTGATTTGTAAAGAGTTTACTTCTAGAAACCTTACAGAGCAAGGGTTTTACATACCCCAATCGACACACCTTTTTTTATTGAGAAAAAATCAGTGCTTATTGAGAAAAAACTGACTCATTCAAGAGTCAAAAGCCTTGCTACAAAAGCAATCGACACAGGTCAACGAATTTATTAGGTTTTCAAGGTTCGGGGGACGTGTGTCGATGTTCTCGATACACTTTTTATATATACAACACATCGCCATAAATGTCAAGCTTTTGACAGATGACAATACCTTTGCCATTTTCCCGTAGGTTGGGTTGAACGAAGTGAAACCCAACTTACAGCGATTTTCAGGTAAATGAACCACATTTTTTAATCTCACGCAAAGACGCAAAGGCGCAAAGGAAGAAAGGAAGATAACAAGAAGGATGTGGTACAAATACATGAAAACTGCTGTAAACTCAACGTATTTGTTGGGTTTCGTTCCTCAACCCAACCTACAAATCAAGATATTTTTGATTTTGGCGAAGGTATTGATATTGGTATAAGTTTGCTCGGATGTGAGGAAATATCTAATTTTAGTATTCCCCATCCAGAAGCAAAAATCCCAAATATCTATTAAATTCGGCTACACTAATTATTTTTCTGGCAACACCCTACCTGTATTAAAATATAAATGTGATTATTTAATGTGTTCATTTTCAAGGGTTAACTATAATTTTTGATGTTCACATAAAAAACTTTTCAAACTTTTTAACCTTGATTTATTGTAAAATATAAAATAAAATATAAAAGGACTGAAGTCCTTACTACTAACCATGCAGAGTTTATTTACTAAATATCGTCTATTCTGGTCTATTATTTTTCTGGTCGGTGCTTTGGGATTGACTTTTTTTATCTCTCTTTCTCAAGGTGCTGTTAATTTTAATTTTGTTGATTTTTACCAAGCTTTATTTCGAGAAGGCGACCCTATTAAACAAACTATTCTCTGGGATTTACGACTTCCGAGAATTATTGCTGCTATGGTTGTAGGGGCGGCTTTAGGTATGTCAGGCGCACTTTTACAGGGGATGTTGCGTAATAGTTTGGCTGACCCTTTTATCTTGGGAATTTCTGCGGGCGCTGGGTTAATTGTGATTATTATGATTGTTTTGCAGGTGTTCCCTATTGCGATTCCTTTTGCTGCTTGGTTGGGGGCAATTTTAACTTCTGCTCTTGTTATTTTCCTCGGTCGTTCTCCAGGAGGAATTTCTGTAGAAAGGTTAATTTTGGGCGGTGTTGCTGTTAGTGCTTTGTTTGGTTCTGTGCAAAGTACGTTATTATTAATGGCGGAAGATGGTCAGGTGCAAATTGCTTTAAGTTGGTTGGTTGGTAGTTTAAATGGTCGTGGTTGGCCAGAAATTTCTACTGCTAGTCCTTATATTATTTTGGCTTTATTATGTGGTTGTTTGTTAGCGCGATCGCTCAATGTTTTGGCTTTGGGTGATGAGTTAACTGTGGGTTTGGGTGTTTCTTTATTTCGTTCTCGTTTATTAATTGGTGGTGTTGCCACTTTATTAGCTGCTGGTGCTGTGAGTATTGCTGGTTTAATTGGTTTTGTGGGTTTACTTGTTCCCCATGCTGTACGTTTAATGGTGGGAACTGATAACCGTTTTGTTTTGCCTTTTTCTGCTGTTGCTGGTGCTTGGTTATTGATGTTTGCAGATTTATTAGCGCGACTCGGTGCGGTGGAACTTCCTGTTGGTTCGGTTACTGCTTTGTTAGGTTCTCCTTTGTTTATTTGGTTACTTTATCGTCGTTCCAGTGGTTTAGGTTAGAATTATCAATTATCAATTATCAATTATCAATTAAAAACTATGCCTTTAGAATTAGAAAATCTCTCTGGTGGTTACACTGCTTTACCCATTGTTAAAGATGTGAATTTGTCTTTACAAACTGGTGAATGGTTGAGTTTAGTTGGTGCTAATGGTTCTGGTAAGTCTACTTTATTAAAGTTAGTTAGTCGTATTCTCTCTCCTCAAGGTGGAGTAATTTTATTGGATGGTAAAGCTATTCATTCTCAACCACCTAATTTAGTTGCTCAGAAATTAGCTCTTTTACCACAACAACAACCTGTTCCTACTGGGTTAACTGTGCATCAATTAGTTAGTTTAGGTAGAACTCCTCATCAAAAATGGTGGCAATGGGAATTAACTGGTAATGATAAACAAATTGTAGAAACTGCAATTCAAAAAACACAACTTGAAAAATTTAGCGATCGCCTAGTAGAAAATCTCTCAGGAGGTGAAAGACAACGGGCTTTTTTAGCTTTAGCTTTAGCACAAGAACCCAAGGTTTTATTATTAGATGAACCGACTACTTATTTAGATATCAATTATCAACTTCAGTTATTAGAATTACTCAAAAATCTCAATCTCCAACAACAATTAACTATCGTCACTGTTTTACATGAATTAAATTTAGCTGCTCGTTATAGTTCGAGAATTGCTTTATTAAAACAAGGTCAACTTTGGGAAGTTGGTACACCGGAAACTGTGTTAAACCCAAGTAATATTTCTGAAGTTTTTGGTGTTGAATCTTTAATTATTCAAACTCCTATTGGTTTACAGGTTTGTGCAGTTTCATCTTTATAAATTGACAATTGACAATTGACAATTGATAATTGACAATTGTTGTACTCAAGTTTTAAAACCTCTCCTTTCTAGGAGAGAAAATAAAAAATTGCCTATTTCCTAATTCTCTCACTTCCAGTAAGAGGTAATTTTCAGTTGTCCATTGTTAAAAAAATGTTCAAAAAACCTCCCACTACAAGAGGGTTTTACTCCTGACTCCTGACTCCTGCTATAACTGTCATAATTTATCAACAGTTATAAATTCATAACCCTGTTGTAACAGTTGGGGAATCAAAATTTTGATAGTTTCTGCTACATCTTGTCCACCACAAACTCCATCATGTAATACTATTAATGATCCATTTTGAACTTGTTTTAAAACTCGGTTCACAACAATAGAAACACCAGGACGCACCCAGTCTTCTGGAACAACACTCCACATCACTGGTCTATAATTCCACTGTTGAAATAATTGTAATATTTTGGGTGTGAAAAAACCGTTAGGAGGACGCACATCTCTCACTTGTTCCGGTTGTAATTCACAAGCATTATAAATTGCAGTTTGGGTTTTTTCTAAACTCTGTTTAAGTTGAGTTTCTGACAGGGTGGGAAATGAATGATGTTCGTAACCATGTAACCCTATCCAATGTCCTCTATCTTTAACAGCTTTAGCAATATCGGGTGAACGGTTAACACAAACACCCAACCAAAAAAAACTAGCTGTAATTTTATAATGTTCTAAAACCTTCAATACTTGGGGTGTGTATTGAGGATGGGGACCATCATCAAAAGTAAGTGCTATTTTTTTAGTCTTACTATCTCCACACCAAAGACAGTGGGGAAAAGTTGGTTGAAGTATGCGGTAAACTATTGGAAATAGAGGTGCAAACTGCATAATTGATAATTGATAATTGATAATTGATAATTGATAATTGATAATTTGTAATTAAGATTTAATTTTCTGCAATTATCATCATGTTAATTAGCCTTCCTAAACTTCCGATATTCCCAAGGATCAACAAATTTTCGATCATTCCAAACTCCTAGCTTTTGCTGTTGTGCTTGTGCTTCTGCCTGTTGGATGATATCTTTACTGGGACACTTGGTTAAATAAGGACGATAAACTTTAGCTAAACCTTCCTCTAACAAAACTTGTTGGATAAAAGTGCCATTTTTTAATCGCACTTCTGCCAATTTTCTACCATAGCGATCGCTTTCTATAATATCCAACTTCACGCGATCGCCTGACTGTTTCACCAATTCTTGTACCCGTATTTGTGCTTTTACTCCCCAATTAAATTGATTTATATCCCGAACCCGCCTACTATTTTTTTCTTTGTTGGTGTGAGGTATTTCTGGTGCATCCACACAAGCCAATCTAACTGTAAATTTTTGATTATCTGCACCTCTTAACACCAATGTATCACCATCACTTACCCTTTCCACAACTTCACCAGAGCCAGCAAATAGGATATTATATTCCATCAAACTCACAACAATGAGAACTGCACTTAAACCAATGATAATTTTTTTAATTAATTTATTCATTTAACGATAACAACAGTGACGACACAGACAATATTGATCTAGATGCTTTAGAAGATGCAGTTGCGGATATTGAACAATATTTAGCACAAAAGGACAAAAAACCGAAAAATTAAGAATTGTTCACCTATGAGTTAATTGTCGCTGGGCTTCATATAACATTAAAGCTGCGGCGATCGCCACATTCAATGATTCTACTCCAGGACTAAGGGGAATTTTAACTTGAGTATCTGCCATTGCGGCTAAATCATCTGACAAACCAGCACCTTCATTTCCCAGTAAAATTAAACTCGGTTTTTGCCAATCTACGTCCCAATAAGTTAAACTGGCAGTTGGTAAAGTCGCAATTACTTGCATTCCCGCTTGCTGACATTGTTGAACTGTTGCTTTTAAATCTTCACTTACTGCCTTATTTAAACGAAACCACTGCCCCGCAGATGCACGTAAAACCTTGGGATTATCTAAATCAACACTATCATCACTCAACCATAAACCCGACGCACCCGCAGCTGCCGCAGTTCTAATAATAGTTCCCAAATTACCGGGATCTTGCAAAGTTTCCACAGCCAAAACTAACCCACTCCAAGGAACTTGGTTTTCCTGTTCACCCCGTTTTGCAGTCGCTACCACACCATCTGGTTGTACTGTAGTTGCGATCGCTGCTAAAACTTCTGTACTGACAATTTCTGCCCGATTACACTGATTACAAGCCACTTGCCATAATTGAGGATGTGTCTGTTCCCATTGCGGAGTACAGCAAACTACATCTAAAGGATAATCAACCGCACAAGCTTCTTCTAACAAGTGCGTCCCTTCCAATAAAAATAATTGTTGTCTATGCCTCTCTTTGGTAGAGTGCAACTTGCGGATCTGCTTAACTAGGGGATTTTGTAAACTGGTCAGCACGATTTTAAATTTTAGATTTCGGATTTTAGAATGATCTAAAACCCAATATTATGTTAATAATGCGGAACCCGGGACTTGAACCCGGAAGCCTTGCGGCACTAGAACCTGAATCTAGCGCGTCTGCCAATTCCGCCAGTTCCGCTGGCTTTTATTATCTTATCACCAACTTCCTATTATTGCGTAAATCTTGAAAATTGTCAATATAATTCTTTATAGGGAACAGGGGACTGGGGACTGGGGACTGGGGACTGGGGAAGAAGCAGGGGGGCTGGGGACAGGGTGCAGGGGAGAAAAGAGTTATTTAGTTTTGACTTTTGACTTGATCTTGCCCAATGCCCAATGCCCAATGCCCAATGCCCAAAGAAAGAAAATGTAGACAAATCTACTCTTTACTGTAGAATCGAAACCAACTTCAAACCTTTATTGTTACTTATTTTTTGGAGGTAGGCTTATTAATTCTTCTAGCAGCTTACCAGAGGGCAAGTTGTCACCTGAAGCAGACTCCTCAGTCTTGCAAATTTGGGGTGGACATTCTTTGCAAGGTCATGTAAGAATCAGCGGGGCAAAAAATTCAGCATTGGTAATCATGGCTGGAGCTTTGCTTTGTTCAGGAGATTGTCGGATTCGCAATGTCCCCTTATTGGCGGATGTAGAACGCATGGGGCAAGTTTTATCCGCTTTAGGTTTGTCCTTAACCAGACAAGGGGATATGTTAGATATCAATGCCATAGATATCAGCACATCTAAAGCACCCTATGAATTAGTTACCCAACTGCGAGCCAGTTTTTTTGCCATTGGTCCAATTTTGGCGCGATTGGGTGTAGCACAAATGCCATTACCGGGGGGTTGTGCTATTGGTGCGAGACCAGTTGATTTGCACGTCCGAGGACTGCAAGCAATGGGGGCAGAGGTGCAAATTGAGCATGGTATTTGTAATGCCTACGTTCCTGGTAGCAATAAAAGATTGCAAGGGGCGAAAATTTACTTAGATACTCCCAGCGTTGGTGCAACCGAAACCTTAATGATGGCAGCTACCTTAGCTGATGGGGAAACCATTATTGAAAATGCAGCCAGAGAGCCAGAAGTAGTTGATTTAGCCAACTTCTGTAATTCAATGGGAGCAAAAATTCAAGGTGCCGGTACAAGTACCATTACCATTGTTGGTGTCGAAAAATTACATTCTACCGACTATACAATTATTCCTGATCGCATTGAAACAGGAACTTTTTTAGTCGCTGGCGCAATCACTCGTTCAGAACTGTTACTGTCTCCCGTAGCACCGGATCATCTAATTCCCGTCATTGCCAAATTGCGAGATATTGGTGTACCGATCATTGAAGAAGGTTCAGACTGTTTGCGAGTTTTACCCGCCGAAAAACTCAGAGCTACAGATATTGATACTTTACCCCATCCGGGATTTCCCACAGATATGCAAGCACCGTTTATGGCCTTGCTAACTTTGGCCGAAGGTGACAGTATCATTAACGAATCTGTGTTTGAAAATCGGCTGCGCCATGCTTCTGAGTTGAACCGCTTGGGGGCAGATATTCGCGTTAAAGGTAATACTGCCTTTGTTCGCGGAGTGCCAATGTTATCCGGCGCACCAGTAATAGGTACAGACTTACGAGCATCCGCAGCTTTAGTCATTGCTGGACTAGCAGCAGAAGGAAAAACCACTATTCAAGGACTAAAACACCTAGATCGTGGTTATGACAGATTAGATATGAAGTTACAGCAACTGGGAGCGAAAATTATTCGAGTAAATGAAGCATCGGCAGATGCTGAATTACATTCAAATCATCAAATCTCGTCAGCTTCTGCATCTATCTAGGGTCTAGAGCGTCGATTCAGTAATGCTAGGTAATTTGTTTTTACCTTGTAGGGGCGAAGCATTCGGGTGATAACCTATTGCTGAAACCAGTTCATATTCCGTCCGAATGCTTCGCCCTTACGATTAATGAATCGGTGTTATAGGAGTCAGGAGTCAGGAGTCAGGGAGAGAATATTAGAGCAAGTCCTAAGTTGACAATTTCATAGACAAAACTATACTTATATTGACAAAAATCAATATATTTTTAGGAAAAAATCAACTACTTGATATATAATACGGTGATATCAAGTATTGAATTGAGAC
>NZ_BJCE01000027.1:0-35019 GCF_005402885.1 Sphaerospermopsis reniformis | reverse complement strand
TCCAGAACATTGCTCAAAAGATTTTGCCTTATTAGCAGGAAAATCTGTTTCGCTATAACGGAGAATTCTCATATCTCCGTGTCTTGTATTAAACCGAATATAATGTTTGAGATATGACCACTTTGTAGTGCCATCTTCTTCTGAATTATAGTAGGTTGAAAATCTTTCTACCTCCAAGCCTTGGACAATAATCATAGTTCCTGTTGTAAATCTTTTGTAAAAAAAATCTTCGTTCAAATTATTTATAATGTTTGTACTTTGTCTCTTAGGTTTAGGTATAGAGAATAAATTTTGGAGGGTTTGCCAAGGATGATTATCTATATTAGATTGGATATTATATTGAGGACTTAAATTATCTTTAGGATTATCTATTGATATTGACCGCCAATTATCTTCATTACTACAGCGTGTGATCAAAGCAAATTTTTTAGCAGCAAAGCATAACTTTGAGCCTTGGCATTTGTAACCAATAAAGTCACCTTGAATTTTAGTAGATTTACCAATTGAAAAAAATGCTCTATAGGGAGTTATTCCATTAACTTCTTCTGTTTCGCTTAAACCAATACCATTATCAAAGAATATAAAGCCTTGATACTGCAACAGAGGATAAATCTCGATTCTTGATGCTTGAGCATCGTAGGAATTAGATATTAACTCACGAATAACCTCACAAGGATCTTTACGGTTAACCGAAAGTTCAGATAAAACGTGCTTGTAATCTATTTCTGGGTGCTGAGTCATACTGGGTTACTCAAGATAAACATAACATATAGAATTATACAAGTTGGTGTGAGCTTTTTCTAACCTGATTCAGTTTTTACCCAAAATCACGAAACTCCTTACCGTGCCATATTCTTAATACAAAAATCCCATCCTCAAGACGTAAATATCGCACAACATAATCACCAGCTACAAGTTCACGGACATTTTCAAACTCCGTTATAGAACGCCCTATATCGGGATGCAGTACAAGTTTTGCGATCGCTTGTCGCAGCCGCAGAGATATGCGTTCTGCCGCTTTGGGATTATGAACTGCGATAAACTCTCGTAGACGAATCAAATCTTGAACTGCACTTTCCGAAAACTCTAATTTCATAGCAAAGGAGCCTTAGTTTCAGCCGCAGTTCCCCAAGTCTCCAACCATTTCATCACCTCTTCTCCTGATACCACGCGACTGGCTTCAATATCAGCTAAAGCTTCTTGAGTTTCTTCCAATATCCTTTGTTTAAGTTCTTCCTGCTCAATATACCGACGGAGAGCATCATTAATTATCCAACCTTTAGAACGCTTAGTACGGTTGGCAGTGATTTCAAGTTTCTCTTGTAAGTCATCATCAAGCCGAAAACTCGTGGTACTCATGAAATTACCTCAATAATGCACAACAGCTTATTGCATTATTTTTAATGTAATTCATTATTCATCAACTTTCAACCAGAGAAGTCATGAATAGTTCATTTCTCAGACTCCTTCTTTCTTTGCGTATTTGCGTGAGACTATTTCCCCTATAAATCCTCATGCAACGCCCCCAAATTGCGGATCTCCGGCCAAATCATCGCCGTCACAACCACCACCAAAATCGTACCTATTCCCCCACTAACCACAGAGAAAACAGGTCCAAATAAAGCCGCAACCGCGCCAGATTCAAAACCCCCAACTCATTGGACGCACTAATAAACAAACTATTAATAGCCGCAACTCGACCACGTAAATGAGCAGGTGTGTTTTACATTAGGAGACAAGCAGGGTGCAATTAAAGATTTCCAAACAGCCGCAAATATATATCAAAAAGAAGGTAAGGAAACAGATTATCAAGATGCTATGGAGGAAATTAAAAACATAATCAAATATCGAAATCATGGTTAAAGATATTCCATTTATTGACCTAGAATAGTTGATTTTCAAGATAGGTTTTACAAAAGTTCCAACAACAGGTTCTCAGCAAATCTATCAATATCCATTGTCAGGAAATTTGGTCATTTTACCAGCTTACGCACAACAGGCTTATGTTCAACCTGTGCATTTGGTAGCTGTACGTCGAGTATTGATAGAAAATGGGTTAATCAATACCAATTCTTTCGACAGTTTTTTAGGAAAGGTCGCAAGCTAAAGCATCACCTATAATTACACTGTCTACATATTATCCAAAATCTCCCTTACCCAAGCTTCCTAATCAGAAGATAAAGCAGGTTTTAGAACTTGTGAATAATCAATTGCTAAATCAAATCTAGCCCGTTCATAGATTTCATTAAGTAACCTCTGTAAATCAATCACAGGTTCATTTTCTCCTGAACGCAAAGGAACGGGAAACACAGGAATAGGATCTTGTAAATCAAAACTGTAAAGGTCTGCATCTGGTCGTTGATGACTGCGGCTAACTAAAATGTGATAATCGCTTTTAGTTGCTCCTAGAATTGGTAAAGATTCACCTAATCTCAATAAGTCAATTTCCACTAAATTAGTAGCAGATGCTAAAATTTTTTGTCGCTTGTTTTCGTAAACAGTTCTACCTTCCTTAGAGCGTTTATTTTTGGGAGAAAGTATTTCAATTACAGTCACTACTTCCCGGCTTTGTGTGGCTTTCACTTCCAAAAATCGCTCAATTACCTCTTCATACATGGGAACTTTAACTTTACTAGGTTCTGCTAGTTTTGTAGTAGTTAAAGTTGTCCCAGTTTCTGCATTATTATTTCTTTTTGCAACAGCTACATCAGCAATTCCCACTAGAAAAATATCATCCACACTTGTGTAAACTCGCTCCTCAATAGAAACCCTGTATTGAGGGGCAATTTGAGGAGTTAAATCATCAGCTATAGCGACAATCAAACGGTTATGTACTTGATGCCATAATTCAGGTTGTTCTAAATACGGATTCATACCAGGAAATGGATTTTGCATTTGCAATGTCTCCAACTTATTTACATCTCCTTTGATAGAATTATTTTATCGCTCTGTAGGTTGGCTTGACAATTTTTTTGGATTATACTATGCCTGGGGCGAGTTTAGTGATAGCATAACCTAAAGTATATTTAGTTAAGTGAGCAGTATTGCGATATAACCTCTCATTTAATCCACCTAATCAGATGGGATTTAGAATGATTAAAATTAACTAATATGTGTAATTATTAGTGACTTCCACTTGCTAAACTAAAAGAGTGTAATTCAATATAAAAACCCATTTAGTTAAGAATGCTAGACGACAACTATTCAGTAACATATTAAATTATTCTGCAACTTGTAACGGATTTTTACTTAACATTACAGCTTCATCAGGATTTCTACCTGAGCATTTAAAGCATCAACATTATCTAAGTTACCAAGTGCTATGGCTGCCTCTTTTCTCACATCAGAATATTCGTCTGTTAACGCTTGAATCAAATCAGGTAATAAATTTTGATCGGGCGTTTTTTGTAATACTTGAAGTGTAAATTTTCGCACTTGCCAATGTTCATCTTTCATGTTAAAAAAACAGTGTCACTTCCACCTAAAGAACCATCTGTTGCTGTTTAATACCTAAGATTATTCATAGTTTCCCTAAGTCTCTGATTAACTCAGCCATGCTGGGTCATTTTTCATGGCTTAGTCTAAACTCCAGTTAATGACAATCCCCTCCCGTGGCAGAAACAAATCACTAAACTCACTCCTGGAAGGTCACTGCACTCATGTTCTTTCCTCTAGTATTGCCCCTATTCAACGCGAAAGACTGCAAGAGTGGCTAGAAATCAGCAAAGTATTGACATCATCCGCAGATGCTCAAGTTAGTAAAAATTTTCTCAAACAGGAGTATGAAAAGATAAAACGGCAAATATTAGCTACACTGCAAACAAGTGATACTGGTTCATCCTTTGATATATCTGGATAATAAGTAAAGTTTTGTAAATAAAATTTCTTGATTAACGCAAATTATAGTTATATAAAATGGAAAGCTAAATTTAACTGCACTCTCGACATAATAAAAAGATGTCGACATCCTTGGCAGCAGGAGGAAGCAAACAACAAACGGCTCTATTCTTTGAGATATGAGCTTTTTGGGTAATTTTTGTATTCCACTAAATTAGTTTCAGCTATATACAATAGCATCTTCTACAAAATTGGTCTGGGCATTATTAGACTGAAATATGATTACTGAATTTACCTGTGTCAGATCCTGTGAGATCAAGAGTTAGGTGACTGGTAATCGAAGTTGACGCCCCAACATCCCCAGCTTTTTTCCGCTGGTGGAACCAAGCAAGAGAAGGAGGTCGCCCACTGCGACAAAAGCAAACCTACTCTATGCCATAGTGGAACCTGAATCTAATCCCCACTGATGCTTGAGAAGCTCTTTATAAGTTGCTTCCCTTACAACCATTTGTTCATAGAGTTTAACCAAAAACTCTTGTGCTTGTTCATGGCTCATGTTCTTGACCTGTGTAGCAAATGAACAAATGCTAAATTGCTGTTCCAAGGAAAGCTCTATTGGTTGATTCATAGTTAAAACCTCAAAAAACAACGCTTAACAGTGATATTGGTGACAGAAAAGCCAAGGGTGTGAGACTTGGGCTGATATTTGTTTTCAGCATTTGTTTTTCCTCTGTATTAAGAAAGATAACAATTGTTTGACAAATTGCCCAGTACCTTGCGGTTAATTTTTCTGTTTCTAAATCTTGCGTTTAAATCTAATGTTTTAAGCCCATGATTCCTGAAAGCAGGTTTTATGTAAATAGACTTATGGACCAATCAAGGATTTTTACAGTAGATTTATTTGAGCTTGATTGTTGATCCTTGCAGTTGGGACTAACAAGGGCGATAATTTCAAAATTTCAATTTTCTAAATAATAGATATCTCCGAGAATTACATAAGCATAACCTGAAACCCTTGGTAGGGACAATTCATGAATTGTCTCTACGTCTTTTTCGGAGAAGTCTAATGTAAATTTAGCCTCATCAGGTGAATTGAAAGGCTTAAAGATATTTTTAGCAATTTGCTAACATAAAAAATGCTCAAATTGAACAAAATGCTGAGTATATTTACTTTGTTGGTTTTTGGGCATTGGAAGATAGGGATATGGGAAGAATAGATAATTAGGGTTTGCTGAAAAAGTTATCTGTGAAAGACCAGTGACAGGTGACAGGTGACATTTTCGTAAAGTTTTCATATTTATATGGCTAACGCCACGCTACGCTATCAGCAATCCCTAATTCCCTATTCCCTATTCCCTATTATGAATTTTCCTCAACAACTACAAGGACAACAGTAATGTTGTCGTGTCCACCTTCCTCTTTTGCTGCTTCAACCAAAGAGAAAGCAGCTTTATCCAATACGGGAAAATTGTCAAGGCAAGTTTTAATTTGGGGAGCGACGAGTTCTTCCGTGAGTCCATCACTACATAAAAGTAAGCGATCGCCAACCTGGATATCTAGTGGTTGTCCTTCCACCTGATGCAAGTCTTCACGTCCCAAGCAGCGAGATAAAACATGACGGAAGGGATGAACTCTAGCTTCTTCCTCAGTGATATCGCCTATTTTGATAGCTCTGGCCACCCAAGTATGATCCTCTGTGATTTGCTCTAATTGGGATTTCCGATAACGATATAATCTTGAATCGCCGATATGAGCGCACCAAGGTAAATCTGAATCACGAAAAACCACTACAACAGCAGTAGTCCCCATATCAGCACGTTCAGGATGATTTTGCTGATCCTGCAAAATTGCTTCATTAGCGAACAATAAAGCGTTTTTTAATAATTCTGGCGTAGATTCAGAAGATTGCCAATTTTTTTCTAAATATCCCCGAATTTCTTGGGTAGCAATGTGACTGGCCTGTTCTCCTCCTGCATGACCGCCCATACCGTCAGCAACTATAAAAAACCGTCCTTCCGGGTCTATATAGTAAGCATCTTGATTATTAGAACGAATAAGTCCTGGATCGGTCAAACCCACGAAGTTAAGTTTCATAAATTTGTGCAGCAATAATTAATACTTCTGATCATAACGGTCAAGGCGTGAAATTAGGCGGAGAAGTACAAGTGAAACTCCGGCAGCAATTAAACCTGCTACTGCTGCTAACCATACATAATGATTCACCAAAAGAATCGTAGCAGAAATTGTAAATCCACTGATGATCAAAGCATAACTCATTCCCATTTGAATACTAGTTTGTCGCCTTAACAGACGTTCTGTTTCTAGGGAACGAACCCGCAGACGAATATCACCCCGTTCTAGTTTATCCAGTGTATCTTCTAATCGACGTGGTAGACCTAAAGCAGTGCTACTGACTTGTACTGCTTGACGACTTAATTCATTCAAGAAACTATTCCCCTCTGAACCACTACTATTAGTCATAAGTTCCATTGCATAAGGCTGGGCAACTTCCATAAAATTAAATTCTGGGTCTAAACCCTTTCCCACCCCTTCCAGGGTAGAAAAAGCCCGCATGACAAAGGTAAAAGTTGCTGGAAATCTAAATGGTTGATTGTAAGCTATTTCATACAGGTCTTCGCTGATGGCGGCCACTGATTGAGATTCAAAAGGTTTATCCATGAAGTTATCCAGCATATACTGGACAGAACGCCGCACCGGACCCATGTCGTCTATTGGTGCGATCGCACCCAAATCAATCAGAGACTGTACCACGCGATCGCCATCTTTTTGAGCGATGCCAAACAAAGTTTCCATCAATCCTTCGCGGACATTGGATTTAATTGTTCCCATCATCCCGAAGTCGTAGAAAATCAAAGCACCATCGGCACTAACTGCCAAATTACCAGGGTGGGGATCAGCGTGGAAGAAACCGTTATTTAGTAATTGGTGTAAATATGCTTGAGCGCCATAACGAGCGATCGCTCTCCGATCCACACCCGCAGCTTCTAAAGCGTCATATTGACTCACTTTAATTCCGGGAACATATTCCAAAGTAATGACCCTAGAAGTAGCATAACGCCAATAAACTCTGGGTACTTTCACCCAGTTGTAAGCGCGGAAATTGCGGCGAAAAGTATCAGCATTGCGCCCTTCATTTAGGTAATCAATTTCCTCCCAGAGAATGCGACAACATTCTTCATAAATACCCATCCAATCTCGTCCCCGTCCCCATTTAGGATGATTTTGGAAGTAGCGGGCAATACCTTTGAGAATTTGTAAATCTATTTCAAACAGCTTTTTGAGTCCCGGACGTTGCACCTTGACAACTACCGATTCTCCAGAATGTAACACAGCTTTGTGAACTTGTCCCAAACTAGCAGCAGCCAGGGGAACTGGTTCAAAACTGTGGAATAGTTCAGGAATTTTTTTACCTAACTCCTGCTCAATAATTGCCTCTACTTGTTCATAGCTAAAGGCTGGTACTCTATCCTGTAACTTAGATAACTCTTCCACGTATTCACTAGGAAAGATATCAGCACGGGTAGAGAACAGCTGACCAACTTTAATAAAAGTCGGTCCCAAATTTAAAAAGGTCTCTCTAATCCAGATAGCTTGGGCTTTACGTCTAGCAGCTTGTTTAGCTTCCGTTACACCCCCAGGATAACTCCAAGCTTTATTATACCGCCAAATTTTGAACATTAAAGTCAGAACAAAAGACCAAATATCCACAAAACGGCGTTTGCTAGAGTATTTTTCCCGATTCCAACGGTAAGCCTTACCTGAATAACCTTGTTCCATATTTTTTTCGTACCGTTGGGTATTCACGGAATCTCCACTAATAACAGACACTCTTCGTAATGGGTAATGGGTAATAAATGTTATTTTTCCCTGTTCCCTGTTCCCTGTTCCCCGTTCCCCGTTCCCTTTATCTATTTTGACGCACTGCGATATTTTTGTAATTCAGTGCGTAATAAGGCGATTTCTGCCCGCAATTCGTCAATTTCTGCTTGTAAGTCTGTTGAACCTACACCAGATGCACCGCTACCTTTGGTTGTTCCAGTTGCTGAGGCTTCGGCAGCCCGATTAGCTCGTGCTATGACTTCCTCTGTAAACTGGCGTAACTGTTCTCTGGCTTCAGCATCAAATTTACCCAGTTCGCTCAAAGCATCGGTCAAGGCGACTTCTACACGCTCATTAATTACTTCTGCTACTGCTCTGCCTACAAAAAAGGCTTGCACAAGAGGATTACTCATAAATTTTTGTAAAGTTGCTCCGCAAGAAAATTATAACTTGCATTCAGCATCAGGTGTTGACTATCATTCAGAATTTTATCAGTATTGGGACGCTAATGAATTTGTATAATTTTAGCTGGTAATCCCTCAAATACTGGAATTATTAAATAATTTTAATATCTAAATAATTATGAATACATACGTAAATATTTATTGCAATATATTTAATTTAATATTAAATATTTATTAGTTCAATTTAAATTAAGTAGAATAATTAAATTTAAATTGTCACAATCAGGATTTGTCAGAATCAGGATGTCCAGGATTAGAGGATTTACAGGATTAAATATTAAATATCAAAAATTAAACGCAGATGAACGCAGATGATTTTTAGATCATGATCAGAATTTCCTGGATTTAAGGATTTACATGATGTTGTTTTTCTCTGTGTTCTATGTGACTCTGTGGTTCGTTTTAAAAAATAGAATTTGTCAGAATTAGGATAACCAGGATTAAAGGATGTACAGGATGGTAATTGATTAATTTTTTGTTGGTGTTTAAGGTGGAATTTTTCAGAATTAGGTAACAGCACTTTTTCACATATAAATTACTAATTCAAATTACTAATTTTTAAATCAACATTAAATCAACATCCTGAAAATCCTCAAATCTTGGACATCCTGATTCTGGCAATATTAAAATTAACGAGGATAATGTTTAGCTAAAAATTCCCGCGCTTCAGATTCATCCTTAATGGTACCATCAAGAGTAGCAGTCAATAAATCATCCAAAATTTGTTTAAAAATCGGACTGGGTTTATACCCCAATTGTTTTAAATCATTGCCATTTAACAAAGGTTGGACATTTGCCAAATTAGTTAAATAATACCAGATTTTCCGTCTAACTTGGCGGGGACTTTTCAAGGCAACTAACATTAAAGTTGGTGCATCATATTTTTTCAATAAGTGGACTATTTGACTCGGTAATTCACAACTTGGTAATAATGAAATTACCTCTGTTTGCATTTCTGCTAATTTCTTTAATCTATTAATACTATCATCAGCTAATTGTAGATTTTTAGCTACCTTTGTTCTATATTGCGGTTCTAAATGGGCAATTAATAACTCTAAACGCATTTGCCAAGGATGTAAAAAAGGATGTAATATTTGTTGTTTTTCACAGCTTCGCAAATATATGATAATTAATTTTTCCAATAAACGTAATTCTCGTAAAATATAAATATCTAATTTTAGGGTAGGATGGATACATTGTAAAGCACCCAAATCATCTAATAATTGTAAAGCAGATTGCCAATAGGGAGCTTCTACAATATGTTTTAATTCAGTTTTTAACCGAGTTTGTAAAGCGGGAGTTTTGACATTTTCTTGAGTTGTTCTGTCATAAACTCCGCTATTTATGGCATAGTTAATATACTCTTTTGTTCGCTGTTCAATGGCAAATCCAAACCGCACAGCAAAGCGAACTCCGCGATAAATACGAGTAGGATCTTCAATAAAACTGTTAGGGTGTAAAACTCTGATTTCCTTAGCTTGTAAATCTAATAAACCACCAAAAAAATCTAATAATTCACCGCTACGGGGAGATGTTAACCTTAATGCCATTGCATTAATTGTAAAATCTCTTCTATATAAATCTTGACGAATAGAACTAGCTTCAACTTCTGGGTTAGCTGCGGGATAAGGATAAAATTCTGTTCTTGAAGTGGCAATATCTACCCATAATGAATTTAATTCTGGGTGTTTATGCCATAATAAAGCAGCAGTTTGAAATGCACCATGAATTTCTAAACGTGCATTTTGATAAACTTCCTGCAATACTTTTGCTAGTTCCACACCTGCACCCACATCCGCTGCTTGATGAAAACCATCTACCACTAAATCAATATCATTAATCATTAATGTGCCAGTTTGTCCTTCTGCTAATAGTAAATCACGTACTGCACCACCTACTAAATAAAGATGCCAACCACGTTTTTCAGCTGCTTGAGATGCTATATTTAATAATTGCCAAAGTTGCGGCTTTAATTTAGCTTGTAATTGTGGTAATGTAATATTATTTTCGCTTTTTTGATCTATTTCTTCATCACTTATATCACTTTGATGCAGTTCCCTTAAAACATCAGTACGAGTGACAATACCAACGAGATTTTCATTTTCTAAAACTGGTAAACGTCCAATGTCATAAGTAACCATTAAATACTCAATTTGTGGTAGGGTAGCGTCTGGCGTAATGGTCTTTAAATTAGTGGTCATGTAACCTTTAACTGGTGCATGATTAAATCCGTGATGTAAAGCAATATCTAAATCACGTCGAGAAATAATACCCACTAATTTATCTTGATGATTGACAACAGATAAACCAGAATGTCCGTAACGCAGTAAAATTCTTTGAGCTTCAGCAATAGTGGTTTCTGGGCGAATAGTTCGCACAGGAGAAGACATTAAATCTCTGGCTGTGGGAGGATGGGGAATTTGTGATTTTAACCCTGCTAATAGTTGTTGTAAAATTGATTGTGAATCAGTGGTTCTAATATTGAAAGATGCAGCTTGAGAATGTCCACCACCATCGAAAGGTTGAAATAAAAGATTAAGATTGGTATGGGTAATTTGGCTTCTACCAATTACTGTTAATCTAACTTCTCCATCTTCTAAAAGATATTCATGGGCTAACAGTAAAGCATCTATTTCTGTTAATTCTACCAGTTCTGATGCTAAAGCTGATAAACCAGGTACAAAATTATCAGTTTTGAGAGTAACTCGTCCAATGGTATATCCCCGGAAACAAATATATTCTAAATTTTCCAAAGATTGAGTTAATAATTTTTGTAGTTGGGGAGATAAACCTGGATCTCGGTAAGTTGCAATTACAGATAAACTTGCCCCTTGCTGCATCAACCAAGCTAAAGCCAAAGCATCTCTGGGCGTAGACTGATCATAAGTTAAAGAACCTGTATCAACATGAATACCCAAAGCCATTACTGTTGCTTGAGCAGGATTAATAGAAATATGCTGTTTTTGTAATTCTTCCACCATTAAAGTGGTCGTTGCACCGACTTTATCAATATATAATTTTGTGGTGGGAATATTGCTATCTTGTGTTAAATGATGGTCATAAACTATGATTTCTTGAATATGCGGTAAATCTAACCATACAGCAGCTTTTCCTAAGCGATCGCGCTGTTGAGTATCTACAACCATCAAAGAACGTATTTTTTCAGGATTTACAGAACGTCTTTCAATCAGTGAATATTCATCCCGATACAAAGCCAAAAAATCTCGTACCGGTGGATGAGATCCCCCAGTTAAGACAATCTTACTTCCTGGCTTGAGGCAAGTTAACCCCACAGCCGCCCCTAAAGCGTCAAAATCAGCAGTTTTGTGACAAAGAATTATATCCATGATAGGTGATTGGGGACTGGTGACTGGGGACTGGGGACAGAAAAGAGAGCAGGGGGAGGTTAATAACCCATTACCCATTACCCATTACCTCTTTCCTAATAACTGATCAACTGTTACAAAGCAGCTTTAAAATATTAATTGTTCAGAAGACCTAAATTAAATGGTTCACTGATCAGCCTAGTCTGTCTATCATATCGTGACAGTCTTGGTGAAAGTTACGATTTCGCTGTGTTGGGAAAAGTAAAAATGACCATAGTATTCCAATTTGCTTTAGTATCTCTCGTTCTGATGTCCTTCGTCCTGGTTATTGGTGTTCCTGTTGCTTACGCAACCCCTCAAAACTGGGTGGAATCTAAAAAGCTGCTGTGGGTTGGTTCTGGTGTTTGGATTGCTTTAGTGCTTTTAGTTGGTTTATTAAACTTTTTTGTGGTGTAGACAACGGCTGCACACAAGCGTTCACACATAACATAAAAACCAGAGGAGCAGAAAAGCTGAACTCACAGGAAAGGGAAGCAAAAATTTCTTTGTTCTTTTTCCGTGCTGATATTGCTTTCCTGCTCCTTTATTTCCATCCAGAAAAATGTATTGGCTAAGAAGTATAGTTATAAGAGGCAGTCATGGCAGTTTTTGAGGGCAACTTTACTCAAACAGCACCTTTAAAGTTTGCAATGGTGATCGGTCGATTCAATGATCTAGTTACCGTTAAGCTTTTAGAAGGATGTCAAGATTGCCTAAAACGTCACGGTATAGATCCTGACCCCCAAGGCAATCAAGTAGATTATGTATGGGTTCCAGGCAGTTTTGAAGTTCCTACCGTCGCTCGTCAGTTGGCACTCTCTCAACGTTATGATGCCATAATTTGCTTGGGTGCGGTAATTAAAGGACAAACACCCCATTTTGATTATGTATCTGCTGAAGTAGCCAAGGGTATTGCAGCAGCCAGCTTTCAAACTGGTGTACCTGTGATTTTTGGCATTTTGACCACAGATACCATGCAGCAAGCATTGGAAAGAGCAGGGATTAAAAGTAATCATGGCTGGGATTATGCCATGAATGCCATAGAAATGGCCAGTTTGATGCGTCAACTACGTTCCAACCTAGCAGAACCTTATGCCAGTAACGCTCAGTCTTTACCAGCATCAGTCCAAAAATTGGTACAGTCAGAAGTAGTTTAAAAGAGAGTTTGGGGAGACGGGGAGAAATATTTACCTCCTGACTCTTGACTCCTGCCTCCTGTACGGGCGAAGCATTCGGGTGATCAATTCTCGATTTTTCCCCAATATTTTTGTCCGAATGCTTCGCCTCTACGACTTCTGACTTCTCAAAAAAAAATTTCCAATAGGGGTTGACAAACCTAGATAAATCTGAAATACTAAGATTATGTTGAGGTCGCGGGTATAGCTCAGTGGTAGAGCGCAACCTTGCCAAGGTTGATGTCGCGCGTTCGAATCGCGTTACCCGCTCTGAAAATAATAACATAGAAATAGAATAAGTAACCAAAAAAGTCATTAGGCCTGGGAAATCATGATTAGATTTTCAGACCTAAAATTTTTAATTGTATAAACTCCTGCCTTCTGCCTCCTGCTTCCTATTTTGTCTAATTGAAAATAGCGGCTACAATGCTTGCAGAAATATACTAGAAATAATGCTAAGTGTGGGGATGTTGACCAAAAAGTAATTTTTGGCATTCCCACCCAAAACCGTTAACAAAAACTCGCTCAAGTTATTTAGACTGCTTGTGCCATCTCAAAAACCGGAAAAAATAGACTTAAATACGGATTATACTTGTCCTTGTCGTCGTCGGGGGCGGTTAATTCCCATTACCCTGACAGAAGCATTTGGCTGCGATCGCTGTCAGCAAATATTTGTCGTTGAAGATAATGGATATGTACTGGAGCAACTTTCTACAACTTATCCCTATAAGCGGGCTTGGCGCTGGACAGGGAAAAGCTGGAATCTGATTCAACCAAAATTGGCAGAAAGTTATCTGCCGATAGCGTTGGGCATTATTTTCGTGTTAGTCATTATATGGCTACCGTTAGCATTACGCTTGGCAAATGGTTCGAGTATTATTGCTTGGGCAATAGTGGCGGTGCTATTAGCTATTCTGCCAGCAATTATGGTCTGGCTTACTTACAGACGTTAACTGCATCAGCGCCCCGGATTTATCCGAGGAACTAATCCAAAATCTAAAATCCAAAATCCAAAATCGGATGACTGTTGAAGCTTTTGATGATTATCCCGAACCAATGAACAGCGCCAAACGCGCTTATCAAGCTTCCCTGAAGTTAGGAACTACCAAAGGGGCAGACCGAAGTCGCGCTGTGTTGGCAATGGCACGGGCGCTAAAACGCTCCTTTGACGACATTCTCGAAGCCAATACCCTGGATCTAGAAGCTAGTCGGGAAATGGCAGTACCAGAATTAATTTTGGATTGGCTGAAATTAACTCCCTCTCGGTTAGAGAATACTGTTGAGATTCTCCAACGTTTGGGGGAATTATCCGATCCCTTGCGACGGGTGAGAAATGCTGATTATCAACAGGAAGATTCTCAAAGTTATACCCAGTTGATGCCTTTGGGAGTAATTGGGTTTATTTATGAGGCTTTTCCAGAACTAGGGGCGATCACTGCTGGTTTTTGTTTGAAAACTGGTAATACTGTGATTCTCAAAGGCAGTACAGAAGCTAGTCATTCTAATGCGGCGATCGCCGAAGTTCTGCAAACAGCCATTAGTGAAGTTGGTTTACCCCCAGGTTGTATAGAATTAGTCACCACTGAACATGGTACTTCTTTACGGGATTTAGTCACTCAAGACCAGTATTTAAGTTTAGTCATACCCTACGGACGTTCTAGCTTAATTCAGCAAGTAGTCAGACAAGCCACCTGTCCCGTGTTAAAGTCAGCAATGGGCAATTGTTACCTGTACTGGTCCCTCAATGGTAGTTTAGAAATGGTACGCTGGATGATTTTAGATAGCCATAAAAGTGAACCAGATCCAGTCAATGCCATTGAAAAAGTTTTAATTCATCGTCAAGCTTTACCATCTTCCTTGCCTGTGCTGTGGAATAGCTTAAAAGAAAAAGGCTTTGAACTCAAAGCAGATGCAGAATTAGTAGAAGCCTTTCCCCAATTACAATTAGCAAAAGACGGAGAATGGGGAACACCGTATTTAAGTAAAACCGTAGCGTTTAAATTAGTAGATAGCTTAGAAAGTGCGATCGCTTGGATTAATCAATATAGTAGCGGTCATGCGGATGCAATAGTTACAGACTCTTACCAAGAAAGTCGCCAATTTGCATTAGGAGTTAATAGCGCCTCTACTTATATCAATGCTTCTCCTCGGTTTTCTCGTAACCCTTCACGGGGAGATTCCGTATTTTTGGGAATGTCCAATCAAAAAGGACACCGCAGAGGGTTTATTAGTTTGGAAACCTTGACAACGGTGAAGCATATTATTCAGGGGAATGGAAGGTTTTAACAGATGAATTTGCGGTTAATTTTTTATCATCAACAGTAGTATTATAGATAAAATCCATGAATACACTTTACGACTCGGATTTTTATGGATGGACAAAAGAACAAGTTCAACTACTAAGAGAAGAAAAATGGGAAATACTCGATAAGTTAAACTTAATTGAGGAAATAGAAGCCTTGGGAAGACAAGAAAGAAGAGAATTAGTTAACCGTTTAGCCTTGTTATTAGGACATTTACTAAAATGGCAATACCAACCAGAAAAACGCAGTAATAGTTGGTTAGCCACCATTCGAGAACAGCGCACTCAAGTCAAAAGAATATTAACAGATAGTCCCAGTTTAAAATCTTATTTAGAAGAAGCTTTGCAATTAAGTTATGAAGATGGAATTAACTTAGCTGTTAAGGAAACTAATTTACCTTTTGAAAGCTTTCCACAAAGTTGTAATTATACAATTTTACAAATATTAGATAATGAGTTCTTACCAGAATAGTAGTAATTAAATCTTGTCAGAATCAGGATATCCAGGATTTAAGGATTTACAGGATTTGTTTTTTGCTATTGCTTGAAGTTCAGGTAAGTCTTGTACATTTAAACTTTTAAAGTGATACAGTTATCTATCCCACCTTCCGCACCCTAAACTGTCACACAACGAAAAATGGTCATTTGGGGATTTGAGATTGGCGATCGCTACCTAAACTTTAGACCATTTTGTATTAAAATTATCCTCAAAGGTCTTCAAAAATCCGAAATTACCGATTGTGACACTGGGGGGTGCGGAATGTGGGATCTATTTAATATTTAATAATAAGAAAACTAGATGTTGTTCATTGTCCAACTTTATATCCTTTTATTCTTTTCATTATCACAAATATCAAATACTATCTATAACAAATATCGAAAATTAAAACAATAACCAAAATCCTGAAAATCCTTAAATCCTATAAATCCTGATTCAGACAAAAAAGCCCGCACTCGGCGGACTTAATAAACATCAAAAACCTAAAAATTACTTCGCATTCTCTTGATAATAAGTGTGATAAACCTTACCACCCTCATCAGGAATAAAACGACAAACCTTAGCAGAATGTAACAAAGCTTTCCAGATAGGAACATCAGACTTATAGTAATAGTCACCCATCACAGGTTTAATTGCTTCCGTTGCCTTCAACAAATTGTAGTGAGGCATATTCAAAAAGATATGATGGGCAACATGAGTACCGATATCATGATGGATATGGTTAAAAATGCCATAATCTCTATCAATGGTAGAAATTGCACCCTTTAAAAAAGTCCAATTATCACCACGATACCAAGGTAAATCTTGTTCTGTATGGTGTAAATATGTCACCAAATCCAACCAAATTACAAACACAACGTAAGGACCAGCGTAGTATTTAATTAACCACATCCAACCCCATTGATAGGTAAGGAAACCTAACAAACCTACCATCCCAATCCAAAGGATAGTGCTGGTGAGAATATCCCACTTTTCCGAAGGTTTAAACAAGGAACTTCTGGGGTCAAAATGTGAACCACTTTTACCTGGTGTGCGCTGAAATAAATAGATGGGATAAGCTAGAGGTAAAAACAGATAATAGCGAATTAGCTTTTGTAGAGAAGGTAATTGCTTATATTGAGATTCACTCAAAGGATACCAGCTTTCATCATTTTCCACACTGCCAGTATTTTTGTGATGGGTTCTGTGGCTAATTCTCCAACCGTGATAAGGTACAAGAATAGGTGTATGGGATAGATGACCAACCAAATCATTTAGCCATTTGTGCTTAGAAAAAGATTGGTGTCCACAGTCATGACCTACTACAAACAAAGCCCAAAACATAGTTCCTTGCATCACCCAGAAAACTGGCCAGAAATACCAAGAATCTAGATAATTTGCCAGTGCATATAAACCAGCAACAATAGCAACATCACGGAAAAAATAATAGAGTGATTTAGCGACACTCGGCTCAAAACATTCAGCAGGAATAGCAGCTTTTAAATCTGCAAGAGTGAAAGGCAGTTTATCTTCATCCTGAGAAGATTTAACAGCAGGATTTTGGTTGAATTGAACTGATTCTAATTGCACTGGATTTGTGAATCTCTAAAACGAAAAGTAATTAAGGTAGGGTGGGCAATGCCCACCAAAACAGGCAAAGTTGAGAAAAATGATTTAATAAATTTTGCTTGATTAAATCATGAGGTTAATTATTGAATTTAAGCTAGAGATTTAGCTTTCTGGGCGTAATATTCATCAAAAGTTGTATAACCAATGTCAGTTTTATAAAGTTGACATTCGTTAGTAATTTGTTTCATTAAATCCCAAGAGAAATTACATTCTTCATGGAGATATTCACCCCAATTTTTCTTAATGCTATCGTAAGCTAACCGCAAATTGTAGGAGGGAATAGCAGTAGAAATATGATGGGGAACGTGAACGTTAATATCGTGACAAAGGATTTCTACCCAACGAGGATAATCACAGTGAATAGTTCCAAATAACTGCGCCATCGCTTCGTTCCATTTGTTAGCGGTTTCAAAAGGAACATCTGCGGTTGTATGGTGAACAATGGTGAAGGTACTCATCCAGAAATGGTAAACCATCCAAGGAATAAACCAGAATTTAATAAAGCCCCAAACACCAGTTGTAATAATCAAAGTGGGAAAAACAATAGCTGCAAAAGCTACTACCACACCTACAGAAAGTTTCACATTAGCCCGATCTTTTGCTTGGAACTTCCGCGCATCAAAATGCACAACTGCCCAATGTCCGATAGAACCTACCCACCAAAAACGCTTGCGGATAAACAACTCAAAAGCAGACTGTCTGGTTTTATCCCAACCTGCAAAAACCTCTGGTCTGATGGGATGCCATGCGTTATCCTCATCTAATTTATTTGTATGTTTATGGTGATGATTATGTTTAATTCTCCAACTGTGAAAAGGGTAAATTAAAAACATCATGAAAAAATGCCCAACCAGGTCATTTACCCAACGACGGTTTGCAAAAGAACGATGTCCGCAGTCATGACCTATGACAAAAAATCCTGTTAAAGCCGTTCCTGTAAAAATCCATGCTATGGGTAAAAGAAACCAGGGAGAAATAGCCAAAAAATAATAGCCTAACGCTGCCATAGATAAACTGATAATTACAGTAGTCCACGCTTTGCGGCTATTTTTCTGAAAACATTCCTTGGGTAGACTTTTGATAATATGTTTTAGTTTGATTTCGTCTTTACTAAGGTTTGTGGCGACGAAAGTTTCCTGGTCTTTGATTAGTGATGTAGTCATGAATACCTGAAAAACAGCAAACTGGACTGCAAAGTCATAATCAAAATGAGTTTACAGCTAAGTTTTGTAACATTGAATTTCTGAGATTATAGCAACCTAAGAGTAACTTAGGATAGATGAAAATTCAAAATTCAAAATTAAAATTCAAAAATTCATAATTTCTATTTTGAATCTCCGTAATTACACGCAAAAAGCCAGTAGTTTCATACCCAAAAAACGACTATAAAACTATTGACTTTAAACATCAATTATGCGTTATGCTCTTTTATCTGCCAGTTTAATATTTGTTGCTAAACCAAGCAGTTGGAGTAATTGAATAGTCATCCAAGTCATATCAATTTCCCACCATTGCAAACCGTGACGGGCTGAATATTGAAAAGCATGGTGATTATTGTGCCAACCTTCACCAAATACCAGTAAAGCTACCCACCAGCAATTGGTAGAATTGTCACCGGAATCTGGATATGTGCGATAACCGAATTTGTGAGTCGCACTATTTACCAGCCAAGTGCAGTGATAAACCCAAACAATGCGGACAAAAATACCCCAAACCACAAAAGACCAACCGCCCAAGAAAAACAGTACCAATCCCAGGGCAATTTGTAAGAAAATGAAATATTTCTGTAAAAACTGATAAACTGGGTCATCACTAATGTCTTTTGTGAAGCGAGGAACTTCAGCATGAGCGGGTGAGTGATAAATCATCCAACCAAGATGACTCCACCAGAAACCCTTATTTGAGTCATGGGGATCATTAGCTGTATCGGAATGCAAATGATGGATTCGGTGTATACCCACCCATTCAATTGGTCCACCTTCACAGGTGAGAGTTCCACAGAAGACCAAAAAATACTCCAACCATTTAGGAGTTTGAAAACTGCGATGGGTAACAAGACGGTGAAAACCCAGAGTCACACCTAAACCACCGCTAACCCAGTAGAGGAATAATGCAACACCAACTGCTCTCCAGCTAAAGTTACTGGGAATTAAAGCAAATAAAGCGCCGATGTGCAGGCCAATGAAGAACAGGGTATTAACCCAGTTAATTTTAAGTTTAGTGGAAGTAGCAATTGTCATGCAGTAACCTTTATAGGAATTGTCCAGCCTAATCTGCGTGATTTAGAAATCCGCATATTTAGATTATTTTTTTTAATGAGGAAACAATGAACAGCTTAGAGCATCTGCGGGAAGCAGAACAGGCACTAATAGAGATTTTTTCTGGAATTGACGCTCAGGTCAAGCATAATCTTCAAAGAGTTCTGAATGCCTTTCGGAATCATCGTGTAGGGGCGCACCATTTTGCAGGTGTCAGTGGTTATGGACATGATGACTTAGGAAGAGATACTTTAGATCAGGTTTTTGCTGAGGTCATGGGAGCAGAAGCTGCGGTGGTGCGAGTGCAGATTGTTTCAGGAACTCACGCGATCGCCTGTGCGCTGTATGGTGTGCTTCGTCCTGGGGATGAAATGTTAGCAGTAGTCGGTTCTCCCTACGATACTTTGGAAGAGGTAATTGGCTTGCGTGGGCAAAACCAAGGTTCTCTTATTGAGTTTGGCATAAAATACCGCCAATTGGAACTAACCAAAGAAGGAAAAATAGATTGGCCAGCTTTAAACACTGCCATAACAGAAAATACTCGTTTAGTTCTCATTCAGCGTTCCTGTGGATACTCATGGCGGTCTAGCCTTTCCATAGCCGAGATTGAAAAAATAATTCACATCGTCAAACAACAAAACCCCAACACAGTTTGTTTTGTAGACAACTGCTACGGAGAATTTATAGACACCCAAGAACCAACCCACGTAGGTGCAGACCTCATAGCCGGGTCATTAATCAAAAATCCAGGTGGTACACTGGTTACAGCAGGGGGATACATAGCCGGAAAAGCTGACCTAGTAGAAGCAGCCGCCTGTAGACTTACCGCCCCAGGAATAGGTAGTGCGGGAGGTGCAACCTTTGATCAAAACCGCTTGTTATACCAAGGATTATTTTTAGCACCCCAAATAGTCGGGGAAGCAATGAAAGGAACGTACCTAACAGGGTACGTATTTGATAAGTTGGGTTATCCTGTAAACCCCGCACCCCTAGCACCAAGAGGGGATGTGATCCAAGCGATTAAACTCGGTTCAGCCAAAAAACTGATTGCTTTTTGTAAAGCTATTCAACAAAATTCGCCCATTGGTTCTTATTTAGACCCCGTACCTGATGAAATGCCGGGATACGAAAGCCAAGTTGTGATGGCTGGGGGGACATTTATAGAAGGTAGCACCTTGGAATTATCAGCCGATGGACCTTTGAGAGAGCCTTATATTGTTTATTGCCAAGGTGGTACACATTGGACTCATGTATCTATTGCGTTACAGGCAGCTATTGAAGCTGTGGGAGAAGCATGAGATAATTTTTACTCACGCAGAGACGCAGAGGCGCAGAGAGTATGATTGAGAATGAGATTACGGGAGTTATTGTTAATGTGGCTTATAAGGTTCACACAACTTTGGGACCTGGTTTGTTGGATTCTGTTTATGAGATTGTGATGGATGTTGAGTTGAGACGGCGAAAGTTGCAAGTCAGAAGACAGGTAGTTATTCCTATCACTTATGAGGGTGTAGTTTTGGAGGAGGGTTTCCGTGCTGATTTGATAGTTGAAGACAAGGTGATTGTCGAACTAAAATCAGTAGAAAATCTCAATCCTGTACACCACAAGCAACTATTAACCTATTTACGCCTTGCTGATAAAAAAGTTGGACTAATCATAAACTTCAACGTCAAACTCATCAAAGATGGTATATCACGAGTAGTCAACAACCTCTAAAAACTCTCTGCGTCTCTGCGCCTCTACGTGAGCTTTTATTCCGGTAATTTATACTGCGCTACGATTCGCTTCGCAAACTCCGGTACATGATCTTCTAATTTCTCTGGATGATTCCGTTTAACATACAAGTAGTTTCTTGTAAAGTGGGAATCCATTGAAAATTTCCCATATTCCAATCCTTGTGGTCCGATTTTGTCTATGACGACTCCCATTAATTTGGCTACCCACATGGGTAAGGTGACGGCTTTATCGTAGGCTTCTATTCCTTGTTGTACGGCGGCTTTTCTGTCTCCTTTGGACATCACCGATTGGGTGTGGAGTTGGTCTTTGACGAGTTCTAGCATTTCTTTGCCGGTATCGTTTCTCACTACTATCCATTGCCAGTTGAAGGGTGCGCCCATGTATCCTACTACTATATCTGCTAAGGAGTTGACGTAATCAAAGCAACTCATACATGATGGGGCGAAGATGTCTTTGAGTACGTTGGTTTTGAGTCCAAAGAAGGGTACTTTTTCTACTGATCCGTCTTCGTGTTTAAAATGTACCCGGAAGTCTTGCATAAATTCGTAACTAACTACTGTTTCCGGGGATCTGCTGGTGGTTTCTAAGAATTTTTGCAGTCCGGCGCGGGTAACGTTATCTACGCATGGTGTACCCAGGACGTAGAGTTTTTCTAGTCCGAGTTTTTTCTCGACGGCGCGTAATGCTTGTATTTGACATCCTACTCCGATGACTAATAGGCGTTTCATTCCTGATTTTTCGATTTGTTCTAATACGGAGAGGTTGGGGGATAGGGTAGGTTTATTTACTTTGGCTGCTAGTATTTCTTCGGGGGTGCGGGCGATGATGGGCATGGGTTGAAAGCGGTCTTCTTTGGAGTTCTGCACACAGACGACTCCTTCAACTAAGCCCCGGTTGAGCATTTCTATGGCTATGGTGCTGACTATTCCTGTCCATTGTGCGCCTTCGATGGGTTGTATTTTGCGGGCGGCTATCATTTCTTGATGTACGCCAAAATAGAGTTCGTTTTCGTCTTCTAGGTTGCGGGGGCGGTTATGGGTGCTGGTTTCTAGTTCGTCTATTCTTTGGGTGATGAAGGCGCACGCTTCTTTGACGTAGTGGATATAGTAGGTGTCGCATAGTCCGCATTCGCTACAGAGTTCTTTGGCGGGGCGCACGCTTCCGGGTTTGAGGGCTTTGGCTTTTTTGTGTTTATTGGTGTCTATGGATGTCATTTATTTTGTTTATTTTTCTTGAATATCGCTTTTATTACGATACCGTTAGGGGTTGTGATGTGGGTGGTTTGATTTGGGCAAGAGGGTTTTTTCACGCAGAAACGCAGAGTCGCGGAGAGGAAGATGTTTGTTGATATTCACGGTATTTTGTCCTATGAAAGCAGGAGACAGGAAGCGGCAGTTAAGGTTCAATCTTTGGCTTTGCGTGTTGTAGCTGATAAACTGGCACATGATAAAGTCCAATATGATTTGTATTCAATTACTCTCTAATTAGTAATCAAGTTAATACATCAAGAAATTCAAATGCTGCGTATATTCCAAAATGCTAGACGTTTAATATCAGTGTGCCTGGCTACTTTGTTGATTGTAATAAGCACTATCACTATTTTTCCATCTACAGCCAGTGCAGATAATAATGTAGTGAAAATCGAATGTACCTCAGACTGCGGTAATATCTTTTCATTTGTAACCGGAATGGTTTCTGGTAGCGCAGTAACAATTATTGCTCTCACTACTAATACAACAAGTTTAGTTGCTACTGGGGCTGCTATTGGACAAACAGCTGTAGCGGCTTTAGCTACATTAGGGACTGCTGCTACAACTGTTGTATCAGCACCAGTTCTAGTTCCTGTAGCAGCAACAGTAGCAATAGGAGCAGCAGGTGGATACGTTGTTTCTCAGGTAGTACACAGTTTCAACGATAATCACAGTCAAAATGCAAATTAGCAGTTTATTTTTCTGTAGTTTGTACAATATTAGAAACATCGATTTTTTTAAGTCATCTGATTATTTCATAGAAGACTTATAAACATAAAACTAATCAGCCTTCGGTTCATTTATCGAGGGTTTTTTGCTGTTAATACACATCTTCTATTTTCACCCTAAAACTCTCTTATGAAAATATTTTATTGGGATAAACTGTTATTAGATCAAGCTGCTTTGATGTAACTTCATATATTTCTGGAAAGCGATCATATTTTCTTAACCAATTACCAACTTTTGGATTAATCAAATTAATAAAGAAATGAATGTCACTATGCACAATGTCAATATTTCGGTAATTCCAAATAGGTTCGTGGTGGAAAGTTCGATTACGTAATTTAAGTATTTTTTTGATTTTTAATTGTATATTAACTATTTTTAGATCAGATTTTTGAGCATATTTAAAGATTTGTTTGCTACAAGGATTCCATATTGTATTTTGATAAAATCCCTTTTGGATTAAGCTGTTCCAAAATCCAAAATTTAGTTCAGGAACTAAGTTATTTAAATTATTATTGCACTTCTTTAAAGCAGTATTAATTGTCTCTTGTTCATATTTTTCTAACTGAAGCTTTCCGTTAATAAACCAATCATGATCATATTTGACTGATAATACAGTATTTATTTTGTTACGAAGGCTAATTTCTAAGGTATGTAAACTGGGATACAGTGCCTCACAAAGTTTAGTATTGATTTCATATATTCTGATCGCATCGCTATATTTGTTATTGGTAACATTGAGATATGGCTTCATGCGAGCTTCTGAAAAAGCCAGTAGAATATCTTTTAGGTCATCCTCTGTTAGTTTAGGTTCAGGCATTGACAAATATTATAATTTTTGTTATATTTAATGATGTGGACTCCAGACCGTCCTATGTCTCGTTTGACCGAGTTACGACCCTGGCGTAAAGAAATTAATTAATTTTCAATGACATCCCCCTAAATGTTATATTTTTAGGGGGTTTGTCTTTGGTAAATAAATGAAAATCTTTTATTTACTAAAGCGCATCATATAAAATATACAACAATCTGCCATTACTTAGTTAAATTACTGAATATTTCACTTAGATATTAAAATTTGAAAATTCTATCTGTTGCGTTTTTTAAATGCGTATGAGTAGAGAATTTAATGTAATTATTGAACGAGATGCTGATGGTTACTTTGTCGCATCTGTTCCTAGTATTCCTGGTTGTCACACCCAAGCAAAATCTTTAGATGAACTAATGGAACGTATTAAAGAAGCAATAGAACTGTGTTTAGAAGTTTATTAAGCTGTTGTGCATTTAATTTGTATAAGTGGAACAGGCATCTTGCCTGTTAAACAAGAGTTCAGAATATTAGGATTATACAATTTAGCTGTGTAACAGCTTAATACAGAAAAAATTAACTTATAACTATTATTTCAATAACCGAATATAACCAGCTTGTTCAAAATGATGATCTGTAGTTAATGCTTCTTGAATATCAAATTGTTTCATCACTATAAAAGATGTACTATCTACCAATGACCAAGTTTTATCCTCCCTTGTTTTCAGTAAGTCCCAAGCTGCTACATCAATAGATATATCAATATGAATTAAGTTAATATAAGAAGCAGTCCTCACAGCATCTATATACTGAAATAACTGTGAACGCGGTACACGCAAAGGACTATTCAATAATGCAACTAATTCAATAACGACATAATTAGTTGTGATCATTTGTAAATTTTGTTTTCTTGCTTCTTGAAACCACAATTTTGCTGTTTCATGGTAAGACTCAGTAGCAACAAATAAATTAGCCCACCCTGAAGTATCTATAAAAACTTTATTGGTCAATTTTTAACTCCTGTTGTAAATTTTCTCTGAGATATTGATCATGATTTTCTCCAAGATCAGAATTTTCAAATCTTAATGTACCCAACAAAGGTAAAATAGGATCATTTTCATCACTATCTATCATTTTTGTTGATTTAGCTAGTGATTGTAAAATTAATTCCTCTAAAGATAAATTGAGTTTTTTAGATTGAATTAATAACTTTTTTTCTAACTCATCTGATATCTGAATTGTTAATGTTTTACTCATAATATTTTACTTGACCTCCATTTTAAATTTACACTTAGAAGAATCTTTATGATTAAAGTACACTTTCCATTATCGCACAAAACCGCCTGATCATTAATTCTCAGAATGATCGCTGGTTCAAAAAATATGCTATATTTAGCATAACCAGGATATAAGTCAGACAATTGCAAACAGAACCGATAAAACCACTGCAATGGGTAGGAAGTTCTCTAGAAGACCTCAAAAAGTTTCCTGAAGAGGTACAAGGAGAAATAGGATATGCGTTATATTTAGCCCAAATGGGTGAAAAACATCCTCATACTAAACCCTTAAAAGGATTTAAAGGAGCAAGTGTATTAGAAGTTGTAGAAGATTTTGATGGAGATACCTATAGAGCTATATATACTGTGAAATTAGCAAAAGCAGTTTATGTTCTTCATGTTTTTCAGAAAAAATCAAAACATGGTATTGCTACACCAAAACAAGATATTGATTTGATTGAAGCAAGACTGAAAAAAGCTAAAGAACACCATGATCAAATAAACCAATAAAACCCAGGAGAATTATGTCAGAAAATATCGAAATTCAAACTAGCAGTGGTAATGTATTTGCTGATTTAGGTTTACCAAATGCTGATGAAATGTTAGCAAAAGCAGAACTAGCTCGAAAAATTAGTCAAGCTATTACCGCACGTGGACTAACTCAAATGGAAGCTGCGGAACTATTAGGAATTGATCAACCAAAAGTTTCTGCTTTAATCAGAGGAAAACTGACAGGATTTTCTTTAGAAAGAATGTTTAGATTTCTCAACGCTTTTGGTAGTGATGTGGAAATTACAGTTAAACCTAAAGCTGGCAATAATGCACGAATAATAGTACAATAAATTCTAATAATTGTAGATTAAGTGATTTTTAACAAGATATCAAAAATTTACAGAATATTGGTAGATTGTGATTATTATCTGTGATACTTCACTTGATCAATATGCTGTTTCTTAATCAAAATTATGAAAATTAAACTAATTCCACATCTCAGCTTTTTATTAACTGCTACTCTCACTCTATCCACGTCTATCCACACCCCAGCAGTTAACGCACAACCAGCAACTGTTAATGTTGATAATCTTCTCAAATGTACAGGAGATTGTCGTCAACTTCCAACTGATAATAGATTTCGTAACTCTCAAATTACACAAAGACTAATTAATCAATTACCAAAATGGAATAATATCTGTCAAAGATTGACTGGTAAGGGTTTCTGTTCTGTGGGTAAATCATATAAATTTCAAAATGGAACAATTTCTCTCAAAGTTCAGGGTTCTGAAGCTTTTTTCACGGATATTAAGTTTAATTCTGGTATCAGTTCACAACAAGCTGTAAATATTGCCAAACAATCTTTTAATGATGGTAAATCTTTCCCAAAAACAGAAAGGTTAAAAGGTAGAACTGTTTTGTATAGTAATCCCTTCCAGGATGGTGGAGAAACATTTTATTTACAAGAAACTTACTTGATTTTAAATTCCCGAAATCAAGTCAATAGAATAGTTTCAGTATCTACAACTCCTTGATTTTTTGGGGTTTATGAAGACTAGAACACCGATTAATTAATTGTAAGGGCGAAGCATTCGGACAGAATATTAATGGTTTCAGCAATAGGTTATCACCCGAATGCTTCGCCCCTACTGAATCGACTCTCTAGAATCAATTTTGATTATCATAGCAACAGAAATTTCTCAAGTTCCCACTTTCTCCAATAACCATTTTACAGCACTTTCCACATCTGAAACTTGTTCCCCTGGTGGTACAGGTGGACGTTTCACCATCACTACTTTTATTCCCATTTCTCGCGCTGCAATAATTTTAGGATATGTGGCATTTCCACCGCTATTTTTACTCACAATAGTATCTATATTATATTTAGTTAAAATTTCCCTTTCATCTTCTAAAGTAAAAGGTCCCCTATCCAATAACATTAAACCAGGAGGTATTACAACATCAGCAACAGGTGGATCTATCATTCGCATTAAAAACCACATTTTTTGTAAATGAGAAAAAGCAGATATTTCTTGTCTACCAATGGTTAAAAAAACCCGTTTTATTTGATGTTTGAAAAGTTGATGTTCTAAAGCTTGATTTTTTAAAGCTTGGTTTTCTAAAGCTGCTGCTGCTTCTGTATTATTTTCTACCTCAATCCAAATATCACCCGGTTGTTTTTCCCAAGGGGGACGATTTACTAATAATCTAGGAATACCCATTTGTGTAGCTGCTGCGGCCGCATTCCAAGAGATATGATTAGCAAAGGGATGAGTTGCATCAATTAACACATTTATTTTTTGATGTTTTAAATATTCAACCAAACCTGTTACACCACCAAAACCGCCAACGCGAACATTACCAACAGGTGCAACAGGTTCACGGGTACGACCGGCTAAAGATGCGATCGCCTCAATTTCAGTAATATTATTTATTCTCGCGGTTAATTCCGCTGCATCACCAGTACCACCCAGAATTAAAACGCGCAACATAGCAATTTTGGATTTTAGATTTTAGATTTTGGATTGATAACCGTAGACAAGGCCACCAGAACATTAACCAAAACCACAACTTAGAAAATGGAAAGCTTTTACCACTGTCATCAGTCACCAGTCACCAGTCACCAGTCACCTATAAACTGGGAATCCTTGCCAAAATTCCCTTTTTCAAAGGTTCAGGACGTTCTGACCAAGGTAAAACACCATTAGGATGATTGTAATATTTACTTGCACATTCCAACACTGCTTCCGCGCAACCATCAACTGGCAAATCACCGAATAAATAAGTTAACTTACCTTGACCGGCAAAAGCGACTACACAAGAACGACTACAAGCACTCATACAATCAACTTCTTTGATAGGGAACTCATCCCGTAAATGCCAATTTTGCGCGACTTGTTGAATTTCTTGTAATAGTTTTTGACCACCACTTTCACCGACACGCTTACCATCTTGCCAAACACTAGCGCAGGTTTTACACACAAATAAAGTATGAGCAGTTACATCAGCAGTCATTCTTATCCTCGCAGATTCACACAATTTCTAATTATATTGCAATTAGTGGTAAGCTGTTGTGCATTTAATTTGCATAAGTTTAACAGGCAAGATGCCTGTTCCACAAGAGCTAAGAATATTAGGATTATAGAATTTAGCTGCGTAACAGCTTAGCTTCAACAATTGACAATGAACAATGGATAATAGAAAGTTATCTCTTCCTCAAAAGAGAGGTTTTAACCCAAATTAATTGTCAATTATCAATTATCAATTGTCAATTATCAATTGTCCATTGTTCACCTATTTTTAAATCTGCAAAACACGAGCCAAAGCTTCAGGAAGTGGCAGTACAATTAACAATAATAAAGCTATTGCTAGTAAACCTAAAACATCACGTTTGTTGTCTAATTCTGTCACATCATTTAATGCGGGTTCGTCAACCAAGGGAATAAATAGTAACAGAATTGCCCACAACAAAAATTCTTGACGGATAAAAGAAAGAATTAGTAAAAACAACCGAGAAATTTGACCAATTACAACTGCGGTACGTTGTCCAAACATAGCATGAACAATATGACCACCATCTAATTGTCCTACGGGCATTAAATTTAATGCTGTGACAATTAAACCTAAAAATCCAGCAACTGCTACAGGATGCAAATCTAAAGCAGATTTGGTTGTTAATTCACTACCCAAGGCTATTTTTGAAAGTAAAGCTAATAAAATTGAATATTTGGGATTTAAAGCATTGGGATTTAAAAGTCCTGTTTTTTCGCTGATGGGTACTACTTCTGAATTAGCTAAACCCCAAAGCAGTAAAGGTAAAGTAGCAAGAAAACCGGCAATTGGTCCTGCGATACTCACATCAAATAAAGCTTTGCGGTTAGGAATGGGACTTCGCATTTGAATAAATGCACCAAAAGTTCCCAGGAAAAATGGTACAGGAATAAAATAAGGCAGAGTTGAGCGAATTTTATGAAATCGCGCTGTAAAATAGTGACCAAGTTCGTGGATACCCAAAATAGTGATTAATCCTAAAGCATAGGGTAAACCATTGAAAATGAGCGAGAAGTCAGTTTTGATTTGTGTTGGTTCAACTCCTGCAATTTGCGAACCTATTAAGGTCGTTGTAACTAAAGTCATTAACAACAATCCTAGTGCTGTTACTGCTTGAGTAAAATTTTCTAAATTGCGGTTTTTTGTATTTTGTCTAGCAGCTTGAGTATTGGGAACTAGAACAAAGAACGGTTTACCATCTATCCCTTCTTGGAAGATTAACAGAAAGCGATCGCCAAATTGGCCTTCGATATTTGTTTTAATTTGCTGATAAGCTTGCTGCGGTGCAGTTCGCAACTGTCCACGACAAATCACCGCTTGGGGTCTATACTCAATATTTTGAATGTAGTATACAGACCAAGGGAAACAATTTCGCAGATTAGTTTCTTCTGTTGGTTCAATAGGACGCACTGGTAACGGTTCTGCGGTAGGATTATTTGCTGGTTGTGTTCCTGTTGCTTGGGGGTCAGTCCGGGTATTTTCTGGGACTCGATGCCCCGACAGAAATAATATCCAGTATAACAGCAAACTGATAAGCAACGGCCAAATAATCAATTCTGGTGGGGGTGATTGTTGTGTACCATAGATCAGCGTCCAACCAGTGAGGATAATTGCTGGTGTCATTAATACTAGCCACAACAACCACACTGGGGTGCGGGTGATATGAGCAACGCTGCGTTGCACTATCAGATAAGTAGCTAGTCCCAGTAAAAGTAAAAACCAAAATGCCATTTTATTTCAGGAGTTCAAGGAGTTCAAGGAGTTCAAGGAGTTTAAGGAGGCAGGAGGTAGAATGTTTGATAAACCTGTAGATTGTTAAATATAGAACTTAGGTAAAAACTCTATTTATTCGGTTATTGATCGCTGTTTTATCGGTTATTTTATTTATGTTTTCCTCAACTCAACAACCAAGTCATAAAATTAAGCCCCCACAAATTATACTTTCTGGACAAATGCCCCAAGGAGAAATTCTCTCTTCTTCCATGGCAACAGGTTCAGTATCTCCCGACTTGGGTATAAACAAAATTCTTGCCTTTCCACCAAATCGGGACACATTGGGGGGAACTTCTTATCTTATTGTAAGAAATGAAGGTAATATTCTCATTGACTGCCCAGCCCTGGAGCAAATTAACCATGATTTTGGGGATGATTTTGGGCAAGACTTGGGTGGGAATCCGCTTAAACACGGTGGTGTGCGTTCGTTGTTTATTACTCATCGTGGTGCTATTGCCAAAGTAGCAGAAATTCAACAAGCTCTTAATTGTGAGATTATCATTCAAGAACAAGAAGCTTATTTGTTACCTGGTTTAACTGTTACTACCTTTTCTCAAGAATTGACTCTTGATGACACCACACAAATTATCTGGACACCTGGCCATTCTCCAGGCTCTTCATGTCTATATTATCGTGAATTTGGAGGAGTTTTATTTTCAGGACGGCATTTAATCTCTAACTTGCAAGGTGAACCTGTGCCATTACGTACACCTAAAACTTTTCATTGGCCTAGACAACTTAAAAGTGTTCAAGCATTGCGCGATCGCTTTTCACCAGAAACTCTACAATACATTTGCCCCGGCGCTAATATTGGCTTCCTCCGTGGCAAACGCATCATTGACCAAGCTTATCAGAGATTAGGGAATGGGGACTGGTAATTGGGAAAGAAGGGAACAGGGAACAGGGAACAGGGAACAGGGAACAGAGTTTTTGACTTTTGACTTTTGACTTGATTCTCCCCAGTCACCAGTCACCAGTCCCCAATCCCCAATCCCCAATCACCAATCACCCACTACTAGCAAATCTTTGCTCAACAGTTCCATAGCAGCTTGATATTGTCTATCTTCTGCTGTGCCAATTTGCTCCCCTGAGATTGGTTCTTGGGGAATTACTATGTCCGGCTTAATACCTAATTTGTTAATATCTCGGTGGTTTGGTGTTTCATATTTAGCAATTGTTACTGCTAAACCAGAACCATCGGATAATTCAAATAACGACTGAATCAGTCCTTTGCCAAAAGTAGTTTCACCTACTAACTGGGCGCGTCCATTGTCTTGTAAAGCACCAGCTAAAATTTCACTCGCGCTTGCAGTTCCTTGATTGACCAAAATAACTAAAGGAGCTTCTGTCAAAGCCTGACCATAAGCTTCAAAATCCCCTTGAATGCCTTGGCGATTGACAGTATAAACTATTGTGCCTTCATCTAACCACTGACGAGCAACTTCAATTCCCGCTTGTAATAGTCCCCCCGGATTATTTCGCAAATCTAGAATATAGGCTGCTGCGCTTTTTTGTTTTAGAATATGAATAGCGTGTGCTAATTCCATTGGTGCATTAGCATTAAATTGAGTGAGGCGGATATAGCCAATGGGTGTTCCTTGGGGGGATAAACGCACATCAGCTACTACAGGATTCAGTTCAATGCGATCGCGCACCAGTATAATTTCTTTATCCGCTTCTCCCTCTCTACCAATTAAGAGAGTAACAACAGTACCAGCCTGTCCGCGCATCCGCGCCGCAGCTTCATCCAGAGTCAGATTTGCTGTGGATGTTCCTTCAATCTGCAAAATGCGATCGCGTGGTCTTAAACCTGCTTTTTCTGCCGGCGACCCCTCTATAGGTGTAATTACCTCTAAAATACCTGTCTGGGGATTGAGGGCAATTTGTAAACCCACACCTGTCAATTCTCCAGAAGTATTCACCTGTAAACTGCGGTACTGCTCTGGGTCTAGAAACCTGGTAAAAGGGTCATCCAGGCTTTTAAGCATATTCTGAATTACTTTGTATGCTTCTTGGTCATTTCCCAGCGGACTCTTAAAAGCTTTTTGTCGTACCTCTGTCCAATTTTGATGATTAAATGTTTCATCCAAATAAGATCGGTTGACAATTCGCCAAACTTCAGAAACTAACTTTTGCTGTTGAGTTAAAGCATTTGCTGGTGGAATTGAGCCAAAAGTCAAGCCAAAAGCCAATCCAAAAGCTAAAAGCAAGGAAAATCCGCACCGAAAAACCTGTTTATTCATGAAGCCCATCTTACCTTGTATCTTTACCCAAATCACGTATCAATCTCCATTTGGGACGTTGCTGATGAAATATATCTCTAAATTATGTTACTTTTTTTATAGAAGAGGTGCATTTTCTCATCAAGTTGTTAAGCAACTCTGGAGAAGCAAATCCACCTCAAAAACGATAAAATCTCTTTGTAACCAACATTTTTCACGTTGGCTTGCCAAGGGATCGCAATATATTCCATATTTACAGAATGTTAAGTTTCTGAAAAACTTAATAATTCTGTAACAAAGATTCTCTTTGCGAACATCCCAAACAAAATTAATCTTGGGATATTTATCAACCACAAGCAATTTGTAGGAACTTGAGATTGTATGGCCAGCGTTTATGATTGGTTTGAAGAACGTTTAGAACTTCAAGCTATTGCTGAAGATGTAACCAGCAAGTACGTACCTCCCCACGTTAATATCTTTTACTGCTTGGGTGGAATTACCCTAGTTTGCTTCCTGATTCAGTTTGCCACTGGATTTGCGATGACATTCTACTACAAGCCCACAGTCGCAGAAGCATTTTCTTCAGTGCAGTACATCATGAATGAAGTCAACTTTGGTTGGCTAATTCGCTCCATTCACCGCTGGTCAGCCAGCATGATGGTATTAATGATGATTCTCCACGTTTTCCGCGTTTATTTGACTGGTGGTTTCAAAAAACCCCGCGAATTAACTTGGGTAAGTGGTGTCATCCTGGCAGTAATCACAGTTTCCTTTGGTGTAACTGGTTACTCCTTACCTTGGGACCAAGTTGGTTACTGGGCGGTGAAAATCGTTAGTGGTGTACCAGAAGCAATCCCCGTAGTTGGTGTTTTGATTTCTGACTTACTACGTGGTGGTTCTAGCGTCGGTCAAGCAACATTAACCCGCTACTATAGCGCCCACACATTCGTATTACCTTGGTTAATTGCGGTATTCATGCTTTTCCACTTCTTAATGATCCGCAAACAAGGTATTTCTGGACCATTGTAATCAAAAGTTAGTCAGTAGTGATTCAGTGAATAGGTAAAACAGTTTCCAGATGCAAGTTGTTTGTTTTAAACTGAAGGCACATAGCCTCAGAATAAAAACAAGCACTATTTGCTGAAACCGTAAGCTGTAAACACAATGAACACTTGCTTCAACTGGCAAAGCTGAATCCAGTGTCATAATAAATTTGTGGCTTGCCTAAATAGCTAATAGCTTACACGAATGCTTTAACTTCACTTAAGCAGGAGACCAGATCTAAAAATGTCCACACATAAACCACCAAATCTAAACGATCCAGCTTTAAGAGCTAAACTCGCCAAAGGTATGGGTCATAACTACTATGGTGAACCAGCTTGGCCTAACGACCTGCTCTATGTATTCCCCATCGTAATCATGGGTTCATTCGCTTGTATTGTGGCTCTAGCTATACTAGATCCAGCAATGGTGGGTGAACCAGCAAATCCTTTTGCTACACCTTTGGAAATTTTGCCAGAGTGGTATCTGTTCCCAGTGTTCCAGATTCTTCGCTCACTACCTAACAAACTGTTGGGAGTATTGGCAATGGCTTCCGTACCCTTGGGATTGATCCTCGTTCCCTTTATTGAGAGCGTTAACAAGTTCCAAAACCCCTTCCGTCGTCCAGTAGCGACAACAGTATTCTTGTTTGGTACTTTTGTCACCATCTGGTTAGGTATTGGTGCTGCATTACCCTTAGACAAATCTCTGACTTTGGGACTGTTCTAAATTAGTTGCCACTAATTTTTAGTTTCCATAAAGTGCTGTGACACCTGTGAGTTTCAAGAGCATATACCGAAGTTATGAGTCTAAAGACTGTCCGCAAGGAATATACAGCCCATTAGCTACTCATACTTCTAGTGAATATGCTTTTGAAAACTCACAGGTGTCAATTTTCATAGGTCTATTTTGAAGATCGGATTTTTAGTTTTGGGTGTAAAATATAAAAATATAGCAGTTGCCAGAGTAACTAGGAATATTTTAAATTCTGGGATCTTGGTTCAAACAAGATTTTGAAACAGCTAACTGCTAATTGCCATAAAAGCTATTCCAAAATCTAAAGCCACCAAAAAACAAACACAAGTTACGTTTTTTACTTACTTAATATTCTAGTCACGGTCAATGCTTACTACAGTGCAGCAAGACCATCTGACGGTGAAGAGCGATCTGAAGCTCCAAAACCAAGTGCAACAATGGTTTGAAAACTTTTCTCTACAATATTTAGCTCAAAGAGGTTGGTCAGAAAGCCAACTCTATCGTCTCAATTTAGCATTAGCAGAAGGCTTTACTAATGCAGTTCGTCATGCTCATCGGACTTTACCGCCAGAAACAAATATAGAAATTGAATTGAGTCTGTGGGTAGACAGACTGGAAATAAGAATTTGGGATTACGGCAAGCCTTTTAATCCTGATCAGATACCTGAACCAAAACCAGGTACTTTACAAGATCATGGATATGGATGGTTTCTAATTCGGCGTGTGGCAGATCATGTTGTTTATAAACGTGATTCTGATAACAGAAATTGTTTGTTGATTGTTAAATACCTTATAGAAGCACAACATTAATTTAAGAAAAAAGCCCCATTCCGTTAATAAATTTTTTTATGAATAACGGCACGCTACGCGTTAGCCAAGCTTTATCTGTTTTCGATACAGCAAACCCTATTTAGGGGTTGCTGAGAAAGTCTTTCCGTGAGGGCATAGGAGTCAGGAGTCAGGAGGAGATTTGAAAATTTCTTTGCCATCTCTTGAAATCCCAAAAAATGCACACTTTTTCCGGTATACCCTTCAAAA
>NZ_BJCE01000026.1:0-35895 GCF_005402885.1 Sphaerospermopsis reniformis | reverse complement strand
TATGATATAATAAATACGGGCATTATTTATTAACATTTTAGGTATTTGTCATGGGATATGGCTTTTTGCCTTTATTTTTAAACACATTTTTGATGTTTAATTAATAGTTTGGCATACTAGGTACTGAAGAACCTCTTTTTTTAAACGAACCGCTCCAGACGCAGAGAACGCAGAGAAAGAAGAATTTTTACCTTCTTCTCTTCCTTTGAGCCTTTGCGCCTTTGCGTGAGAAAATTCCTCTAAATAAACTTAATACTTCCTCTCTTTTGGTTCAAACATATTCACCACCACCGGCATATATTGAATATCAATACCTGCAGGTGAATAATATGCCATTGTATGCTTCAAAAACTTCTCATCATCCCGATTTGGAAAATCTTCCCGAAAATGCGCTCCTCTACTTTCTTGACGATTAAATGCAGATTGTAAAATCGTATTTCCTACTACCATTAAACTTTTTAATTCCAACGCTTCTACTAATTCCGTATTCCAACAACTGCCTTTATCATCTAAATAAATATCTGTATATTTCTGTTGCATTGCTCCTATTTTCTCCAACCCTTCACTCATTAATTCAGAGGTTCTAAATACTCCACAAAATTGAGTCATTGTATCTTGAAATTCTTGGCGAATTTGATTTATGCGATATTTTCCTTTTTGATCTAATAAACTTTGAATTTCTTGTTTTGCTTTTGTTATATGATGTTGTTCATTTATTGCTGGTAATTTGCGGTTTTGCACATATCTAGCTATACTCGCCCCAGTACGTCTGCCATAAACTACACATTCTAACAGCGAGTTACTACCTAAGCGGTTCGCGCCATGCACAGATACACAAGCGGTTTCCCCAGCCGCAAAAAAACCTTCTACCAACTCATCTGCACTGCGGCGCACTTGTCCATCTGTGTTCACTGGTATACCACCCATGCAATAATGAATAGTAGGACGTACTGGCATGGGTTGGGTGACTGCATCTACACCAACTAAACGGTGTGCTTCTTCCCAGCAGAAGGGTACACGACTCATGATTTTTTCTTTACCCATGTGACGCAGATCCAAGTAAACAAAGGGACCTTCGGCACTACCGTCAGTATTAATACCTCTTCCTGCGCGAATTTCGTAGGCGATCGCCCTGGATGTAATATCACGGGGTGCAAGTTCCATTCTACTTGGGGCATAATTCGCCATAAAGCGATCGCCTTCAGCATTAATTAAATAAGCACCTTCACCCCGTACTGCTTCGGAAATTAATACCCCTACCGGATACAACCCTGTTGGGTGAAATTGCACAAATTCCATATCTTCCAACGGTAAACCAGCCAAAGCTGTCATTGCCAAACCATCACCAGTGGAAGCATAATCATTAGAAGTAGTGTTATAAACACGACCATATCCCCCCGTTGCAAACATCACGGCTTTAGCCCGCACTACTTCAATATGTCCATCTACCAAGTGAAACATCACCAAACCCTTAGCCTGTCCATCTTCTAATATCAGGTGCATTACATACCATTCTTGGTAAATTTGCACACCATGATGGCGTAAGTTATTGACTAATTCATGTAAAATTGCATGACCGGTTTTATCAGCAGCGTAACAGGTGCGGTTATGGGAATGTCCACCAAACGCCCTTTGAGCAATTCTACCATCCGGTAAACGGGAAAATAAAACTCCTAAATGTTCTAGATCAATCACCACATCTGACGCTTCTTGTGTTAGAATAGCTACAGCGTCTTGATCCGCCAAATAATCAGAACCTTTAACCGTATCAAAAGCGTGTGCTTCCCAACTATCTTCAGGATCAACATTTTTTAGAGATGCTGCCATCCCCCCTTGGGCAGCCACTGAGTGGGAACGAATAGGATGGGTTTTAGCAACGACGGCAACTTTTAAACTGGGATCAGTTCTAGCAATTTCTAACGCCGCTCGACATCCCGCTAAACCACCACCAACAATAATTACATCATGTTCTAACATTTTATTTTCAATCCTTAATTCCAAAAAAATACCCTGTCCATAAACAGGGATACTATTCTTCATTATCAATTCTTAGTTTATTCGCAATCACCAGTCACCAATCACCAGTCACCAATCACCAATCACCAGTCACCAGTCACCAATCACCAATCACCAGTCACCAGTCACCAATTACCAATCACCAGTCACCAATATTAACTGGTAGCTTGAACAGGCTGTTGTTGAGAAATATTGCCAGGTATAGGTTCAGTTTTTGTTCCTGGTTCTACGGCAGCCAATTCGATATGATTTAACAACGTGGTAACAAAAGCAAACAGCAAGAAAGGCAAAGTGAGAACAATCACAAGTCCTACCGTAGCTAAAGCATAGACTGGTCTTCTAGCGCCCATCAATGCTAAAGCTGATGCCAAACTAATGGTAATTGTAATTAACCAAGCAATGATTTGACCGTATATATCGCCAAATGTCAAGGTGCAGACAAAGCGATAGTTTTGAATATTATTCTTATTCATCATTATTTGCCTCAAGTCTATCCTATAGGTTCTACCTTAGAACCATGTTTGGCTGACGGACGATTTCTCAATATTTTTCCAAAGTTTGTAATATCACTTAACAATTTAGTGGTTTTTTCTCTTGTGCAATACAAAACTTACACACCTGTAGAATGGTCTGTGATGACTATCTAGTCATAGTTCCGAGCTTTGTTAAAATTTCTTGTTAAGAATTTCTGTATAATTAATCAGATATCAGTCAACCCTACAGATGAAAATACCACAAATAAAACTGTAGTAAAACTATATCAGTCAATTTATTGATTCCCAACTAGAACAAATGAGTGAAACCAGGCCACGCAGAATCATTATTGGTGATGTACATGGTTACTATCAAGGTCTAATGATACTTCTGAAGGAATTTGCCCCTACATCAGAAGATCAAGTTTATTTTTTGGGGGATTTAATAGATCGTGGACCACAAAGCGCACAGGTAGTAGATTTTGTTAAGAAAAATAACTATCCTTGTTTGCTCGGTAATCATGAGTTGATGCTTTTAAGTGTAATGAGTAAAGATTTTAACTCTAATCAAATAATACAGGCATGGCTTTATAGTGGCGGACAAGCAACGATTACCAGTTATCAATCAGCACAAATTCCCCAAGACCATCTAGATTGGTTGGCAAATCTACCAACATATCTTGATTTGGGAGATGTTTGGTTAACCCATGCAGGTGTTGACCCTAGAAAGTCTGTCTCTGAACAAACGTCCCAGGAACTTTGCTGGATACGTGATGAATTTCACAGCATGGAACTACCATACTTTAGTAATAAGTTAATTATTGTTGGTCATACCATCACCTTCACTTTACCAGGGGTTGCCCCTGGTCAATTAGCACAAGGAGAAGGCTGGTTAGATATTGATACAGGTGCTTATCATCCCCGTAGTGGTTGGTTAACCGGATTGGATATTACCAACAACTTAGTTTATCAAGCCAATGTGTTTAACAACAAGGTTCGTACTTTGCCTTTGGAAAAAGCAGTTACGAGGATTTCACCACATCAGATCCAAGTCAGTCGTCGCCATAAGCAACGAGTCTATTGACACTCTGCGTCCTAAAGGGTCAAGCCGTTCGCCTACATCCACCGCCTGATAGCTTGCGTGGCGAAGCCATGGTACGATCAAGTATCGGAGCGTGGCGGAGATACTTGATCGGGCGTGGTTTTGGCTCACTCGATTTTCTTATAAGCTGCATTATCTAAGCCATCATTGCTATGACTTGGCAAACTGTCTATTTGGCGTTGAAGTGACTTAATGCGATCGCTTGCTCCAGGGTGTGTACTCAAAAAGGTGGGAATAACACTTCTTCCCTGTAACTTTTTCATAAACGAAACCATCGCAGAGGGAGCATAACCAGCCTGTGTTAAAATTCTTAGTCCTCTTGTGTCAGCATCATATTCATCCTGACGACTGCGAGGACGGTTGAGAGCTAAATCAACACCTATAGCTACAGCTTGACTGCGATTTAAGCCAGTAGCTGTTGCTATACCACTAGCGATCGCTCTTTGTCGCATCTGCTTAACCAAGTGTTTACCCTCAATATGCCCCATTTCATGGCCAATAACACTCGCTAATTCTGCTTCATTTTCCGCAGCTTGTATCAATCCTGTATTTATATAAACGAAACCGCCTAAAGTTGCAAAAGCATTTACCGCATCATCTTCAACTACCTGGAAAGTATAAGGAATATTAGAGCGATCGCTATTAGCTGCTAACCTTCTACCAACTTCTTCTATATAGCTATTAAGCTGCCGATTCCGGGAAATTCTGACCTCTTGGCGCAGTTCATTATTCATCTGCCTACCAAGCTCAACTTCCTGACGAGTAGATAAATTAGATAATTGAAATACTTGTACACCTTTGAATAAAAGTGGTAATAAGTCTATGGCTTTGCTGGGCAAGGGTGTACTCAAGCACAGACTTATAGCAACAATTACTGAAATCAACGGATATAACCAGCGCCGCCGCCATACACGGTAACTTGCCAAAAATTTATTCCAGTTAATCATAATCAGCGTGACAAGAGAGTTGTGTGAGAACTGAAAATAAGGACGCATTTACAGCTTACTAGGTTGCATTCTCAACTCAATCCCTAAGGGAGCAACGCGATTTTGTGAGGTAGGGCAAAAAAAGTGCGATTCCTACGGAGCGCTTCGCTATCGCCAAGCCCAAAACAGGCATCGCTAAAATATTTTTCTGAAATTAATGTTAAATAAATTACATTTAATCAATAAAAAGGCATGACAATATATCTTCTGGAAATATCCCAAGAAGACGGTTAATTAAATGATGTAGGATTGATGAAAATAAGCTGTCTACTTCAGTAATCAAAATAGCAAGTATTGATTGGCACATAATAATCTGATAAGTAGCAGTGGTAGGTATAAAATTATGTGACAGCTTGAGGATTTATAAAAGAGGTAAAAATGGAATTACAGAAATTATTCCAACTTCCAGCTATCCATTGACAACGTAGATGTAACATAATTTCTGCATTTTCTTTTAACCAAAATTTACTGTTTCCTTTCATTCTTAAATTAACAACTTGGCGAATCAAGCTTTCAATAGCACCACTACCAATAGGTAATTTACGGGCTAAAACTTTAGAGTAATTCAAACGCCCTTCCCGATAAGCACGTAAAAGATAATCCCTTTGTTTAACTAAAATTTTAGAATGCGCTGCTGTTGCTAAAGCAATAAATTTATCCATCTCATGAATTAATGTTAAAGCCTGACCTTTTTTTAAAGTTCTCCTAGCTTTGTGAAACCAAGCCTTGCGTTCTTGTTCTTCAGTAAAAGCCGCATCTGCAAAAACTTGTAAATGTTCGGTGACATGGTAGAAATCAAATAATTGATAAGTTTCAGATGGGCAACCTAAGCGGTCTAAAAGCGGAGGAATATGTTTCCATATCCATTCCGCACCATCAGCGATAAATAGCACTTGTTTAGCTTGACTTATACCCAAATTAACCAAATACATTTCTAAAATTTGCAAAAACCTTTATATCCTTGATAAGTGCCATCATTAGTAATAGGAATTGCTGAAGTTTTAACTTTTTTACCCTGTTCATTAACTACATAGATAGTTAATAATTTTGGCTCAATCCATTCTCCTGTAAAACCTCGACGGTTAGTCTTGGCTCTAGGTCTTCCTTTTTTTGGTATCCGAATCCTTGTGCGTCCGCCATCCACAGCAATTACAACCCGTTGGTCTTTCAGAACATTCTTGGTAGATAAAGAGCCAAATTGAAGTTCCGTGAGTTTTTCATTACGTAAATTAATGCCTATTTTACCAAACTTGTATGTCAGTCTTTCAATTCGTTTTAAACTAATATCTATTCCCCAATCAATTAAGATTTTACGTGCCGCTTCAAATGAACCACCAATTGCACCATATTGAGCAATGTTTGACCAAACACTCGGTGTTAATCCTTCTTCTATTCCTAACCATTTTAGAAATGGCACAAATCCTGTGTTGATAGGTTTTTTATTTTGATTTTTATCTTTATCTGATTCTACATCTACTTGTTTTTGGTTCTCAACCACATAAGGTAATTTCAGGGTGACTTCCACATTCCCTAATGTTAACATTTGTCTTTTTTTGTAGCCATGTTTTTTCGTTGTTGGATGCCACCAACCTTGAGTCTGATTCATGGCCTGATGATGAACTTCTTGAGACTGAGAAAGATTGTACAGCAATAAACTGATACATTCTCCTGCCAATATTAATGCGGCTTTTCTAATATTTTCTTCACGCGCCTTCAAAGTTTGTCCATTCCATTCGGCGATATTAGAGATTTCTAGAAGTTTCGTAACTTGCTCTTGAAAATCTTTCAAACATTTGGTTAAATCAAGACTAGAATATATTTTTTTCATTAATCGTAGGCGTTCCCTGTTTTCTCTTTGGGAATCCTACCTTTTTTTTGACCACAAGACCAGTCTGCCTCAACTCCTCAAATCTGATCGAGTTATATCAATAATATTATTTATTGTCTATGTGTAAAATTATTTTACTGTACGGTCAATGATTTTTAGCGATGCCTGTTTTGGGCTTGACGATAGCGAAGCGCTCCGTAGGAATCGCACTTTTTTTGCCCTACCTCACAAAATCGCGTTGCTCCCAATCCCTAAAGTCTACGCTATGATTAAAAATCAGAAATTGTCAACTGTTCTATCAGCCAGCCTGATCCTAACTATACCAGCCATGATAGACTGTCGCATAACTGCACTATCCAACCGTATTAATTGATTATCTAGTTGATTATCTAGTAGGAACAATTGTTACTTCCCTTGAAAACTCTGTTTTAATTCACCCCAACCTCAAACAAACTTGTTATGCGTATTTTAGATTCCAAAGGTCGCTTATTCGGCAAAATCAACTTACTAGATTTGGGTGCTGCGCTGGTAATCTTATTAGTGATCATCGGCATCTTTATATTTCCTGGAACATCCGGTTCTGTTGCTCAAGTCGGCACAAAGACAGTACCTATTGAAGTAGACTTAGTAGTGCGTGGTTTAAATGTCCGCGATCCTGAGCAGTTATTTAAACAAGGATTTATCAAAGGCGGTAAAACAAATGTAATTATTCGTAATCAACCCTACGGACAAATTGGCATTAAATCTATTCAACAACTAGCAAGAACTGTCACTGTTCCCCAACCAGATGGTACAGTTAAAGAATTAGCAGATCCAAGGGCAAACAATTTTAGTACAGATTTTCTTTTGACATTAGAAGGCAAAGCTCAAGTTACTGATAGTGGTCCAGTTTTAGGTAATAGTAAAGTTAAAATAGGTATGCCTTTTGAATTAGAAGGGTTTAACTATAATTTCAACGCTTCTGTCATTGATATTCGTTTACAAGATAAATAATATTTTGGTAATGGGTAATGGGTAATGGGTAATGGGTAATTGGTAATGGGTAATTGGTAATGGGTAATTGGGAAAAATAAAATTGATTACCCAATCACCAGTCACCAGTCACCAGTCCCCAGTCCCTAATACCTTGGAATTACAGGATCAACTAAAATAGAATAGGCATCAATACCACCTATAATATTTTTAACGTTAGTAAATCCTTGAGAAACTAACCACTGACACATCTGAGCAGAACGCATACCGTGATGGCATAATACCAGGGTTTCCGCATGGGCATCAAAACGGGTGAAAATTTCCCCGTTCCATTGCTCATATTCACTCAAAGGAAGATTGACAAAACCATCAATTTTGGCGATCGCTACTTCTTGTGGTTCACGCACATCTATTAACTGTAAACCAGAATCAGCATTTGCTAAACGTTCCGCTAGTTCTTTAACCTTAATTTCAGTAAAAGATTGACCAGTCATGCAGTTTCTCTAAACAATCCTAATATTTGTCATACTATTCATGGTGACAGAAAAGCGAGAAAATAGGTTGAATGTGAATAATCAACGTTTATCTTTTAGGTTTATAGTAGCTGGTGTAGTTGCTGTATTACTTGCTATTACTGGCTTTTACTGGTTTTTATTCAAAAGTCCAGTAAAATTAAATACTCCCATATCTCAACCAGGGGCGGCTATATTTGTATCTAATGTAGCACCTGCAATGGTGTCTTTATTAGTCAATCCTGAAGGTTTGCAGTCAATAGAAAAAAAAGGGGAAATTTCCCAAATCAAAAATAGTTTATTAGCAAAAACTAACATAAATTTCAATGATGATATCAAACCTTGGCTAAGTAATGAAATTACCTTAGCTGTTACCAGTGAAGATATTGATCGTGATCCAGAAAATGGGTTACAACCAGGGTATTTGATGGCACTAGCTACAAACAACCCAGAAAAAAGCCGTGAGTTTGTTGAACTGTTATTTTCTCGACGAACTTTAGCAGGAACAAATTTAGAAGTAGAACAATATAAAGGTGTCAAATTACTGTATGATACACCAGAAATAATAACATCCAAAAAAAGCCAAAATACCAAATCCAAAATCCAAAATTCCTTAGCTGGTGCGGTTATTGATGACTTTGTTTTATTTGCTAATGATCTGAAAGTTGTCAAAGAAGCTATTAATAATATTCAAGCACCAAATTTGAATTTAAGTAGTGATTCTGAATATCAAAAAGCTGTAAAAGAATTACCAACAAATGCTGTAGCTGTAGCTTTCTTAAAATTACCCACATTGGCACAATGGCAAGGTTTAGAATTAGCAGAATCAACTTATAAGAGTCAAATTCTTTCTTTAGTTTTAAAATCTCAAGGTATGCTGGCAGAAAGCACATTTTTATCTAGATCAAATTTACCTAGTTCAAAAGTTGCTTCTGTATTTACACCATTATCTAAACCTGTGGATGCCTTAAAGTATATTCCAGAGTCAGCAGGTTTAGCAATTGCTGGTGCAAATTTGAGTAATTTACCCAATAGCAACTTAGATAAACTTTGGCAACAAGCAACAGCAACTATTTATGGTTCTTCTCAAGAAGCTATTGCCAGATGGATGCAACCTTTAATAGATGTACAAAAAAGCTGGGATATAAACTGGAAAGAGGATATTTTTAGTTGGGTAAGTGGAGAATATGCCTTAGCAATTTTACCAAATCAAGAGGCAAATCAAGATAAAAATATAAATCCCAATTGGGTGTTTGTAGTAGAAAAAACACCGCAGTTAGAACAAGGTATAGCGAAATTAGATAACATTGCCACAAACAACGAATTTAATGTTAGTTCTTTGATTTTAAACAATCAAAAAATTGCCGTTTGGACAGAGTTAAAAGCTATTCCTGAAAATTCATCTGTCAACATTGAAGCAAAAGTTAAAGGGGCGCATACAAGCATTGATAATTATGAAATTATTACCTCTGACTTAGCATTGATGGAAAAAATTATTACCCATCAAGAACATACCCTGATGGAAAATTCCAACTTTCAGGATAGTATTGCTAACTTACCTCAACCAAACCAAGGCTATATATATATTGATTGGAAAAAAAGCCAAGAATTTCTAGAAAGTCAACAACCCTTACTTAAATTTGTGGAATTGTTGGGTAAACCACTGTTTGACAATTTGCGATCGCTTACAGTCAGTAGTTACGGACAGGAAGCAGAAACACTCAAAGGTGGAGTCTTCTTCCAATTAGAAAAATAGACAAGCTAGATCCCCGACTTCTTTGAGAAGTCGGGGATCTGGGAACAGTTAATATTAAAAACCTACCCCTGTGAGATTTTTCTCCCCCCTTATTTTCTCAAATAATTGCCACATCTCATCTTCAACCGCCTTGTCACCCGTTAAGCCAATCACCAATCACCCTATTCCCAACTTTCCAGCCAAAGCGGGAGTTAATGGTAAAAGGGTGCTAACCATTAAAAATAAAGCCAAAAGACCTAAAGCGGCTCTTGCGTCATCGGGTTCAGTAATTTCATTCAAACTGGGGCGTTCTGCATCTCGTTGTAAAAAGAAAATCACTATTGCCCAATAAAAAGCCAAAGTATTACCCAGAGATACCAAAGCTAAAACGATTAAAGTGGCAATTGTCGCTCTTCCTGCGGTTTTACGTCCATAAATTGCCTGAACAACACGCCCCCCGTCTAATTGTCCGGCTGGCATCAGGTTTAAAGCTGTAATTACCAACCCTAACCAACCAACTATCACCAAAGGATGAACATTCACCAAAGGCGCTTGTAAAGCCGAACCTAGCACAACTCGCGCCAAACTACCGACTAAAATTGAACCTTGAAAAAACTTATTGGGTAATTGAAATAAACTACCAGGGTGGGAAAGTAACAACCCTGTCACCAACATGATCAAAGAGATAATACCGCCAAAAGCAGGACCAGCTAAAGCAATATCAAATAACGCTTTGCGGTTGGGTAAGAGAGACTGAAAACGGGTAATTGCTCCAAAAGAGCCTATTTGCACCGCTGGGAGGAAAAAAGGCCAAGTTAGGCGGACTTGGTGTTTACGTGCTAATAACCAATGTCCAATTTCGTGAGCGATCAAAATTGTAAAAATTCCCAACCCTATGGGTAAAGCTTCCGAAACTCTTGATGGGTTGGCAAATAAATCAAAATTCAGCAGTAAACCCGCAGCTTCCAAACTGGTGGCGATAGTTGCTACTAATAAAATTACAGCAAATGCTTTTTGCGATAACTGCATTGGTTTAGGATCAGTGCGACTCGGTAGCACAATCATCACTGGTTTACCATCTGTATTTTCTACTAAAAAAAGACGATATTTATCACCTAATCGCTCTTGCAATCTTTGGGTGAGACGGTTGTGAACTTGTTCTGCATCTCCCCGCAAGTTACCTTTAAAAATCGCTCCCTCTTGATAGGGTATGGTTTCTGTGGCAAAAAATGTATCAATACCGAAAATACCTTTGATGGTATTTAAATCTTCTTCCGGGATGGTGATGGTTTCCAGTTTTACTTCTGCTACCACTACAGGTTGATCAGAATTTTCCGGTGTGGTTTGTGCTTCTAAAGCTTCGTTGGCAAGTCTTTCAGTTGCCTTAGCTTTGATAATGGCATCTTGGCCAGCTTGGCGTAATTGTCTACCTAAGAAGATGTATATTCCTGTGGAAAGCACTAGCAATAACAATACACCTGCTATATTGATATAAATGCCCGCAGCAAACAAACCAAAAAATACCAGCCAGGGAGCCATTAATACTACAGACTGTAACCAGGCTAAGATACCCAGCTTACCAAAAGGTCTGGCACGATAAAAGCCCCAACCCAAAATGCCGAAAGCGACTAGCACTACAGCCGCTATGATAGGAGTTTCTGATGAAGTTAACATTGCTCAACCTTTGCTAATCTATAACGCAAATAGGAGTCTACCCAAATAATGTAGTGCTGTTATTTGGGAATATTCAACTAAATTGACAAATTTAATATTTTATGATATTATCAGCTATTTTCCTATCATTGTTTATGGTATTTTCTGGATGAGAAATCCTGGGTATTAAAGTTTCTCCACTTGATTGAATTTCTGGATTGAATTTCTGGCAGTGTATAACCAAGTAAGTTGGTAGTTTTTTGATTGGCGTAAACATTGCGTTTTTCTTCTAGATCAAAAATATCAATATGTTATGTTAGCTGAGGGATGAGGTAAAATTTTAGCGATCGCATTTTTGAAAAAGAAACTCAAATGTAACTAAGCTTATTGCATTATTTTTTTCACCTATTTGCCAAAAAAACTCTGATTAGAGAAGATTTTATAAAATTGCATATTCAAAATAATTGAACATAACTAACCACCTGTCACCTAGCTTTCACAGATAACTTTTTCAGCAAACCCTAGTTATTCTCTCTGGTTTGACGATTTCATTGGTTATCTTTTTGATAACTGATTGCACACCTTGAATTAAAAGTTAAATCATACTACTTTTTGAAGTGCGGAATGTGGGTTTTATCATCTTACAATAATGTCCTTCACTAAACCTGCTAACTTTTGTGCAGCACCACCTTCACCCCTAGCACTGCGTAATTTATCTTTAATTGCTGCTAACTTTTCAGGATTTTCTAACAAATCTAAAACCATTTCTCCCACAGTGTCCGGTTGCAATTTTCCCACTAATTCCGGTACAATTTCACTTTGCGCCCAAATATTAGGCCAAGCTAATAAACCTTTATTTCTCAGAAACCACCAGTTAATTAATTTAGCAAAACCAGAACCTAAACCCGGTAAATTTGCTAATAAACCTGGTAAACCATCCCAAGAACGCATTGCATCTAATTGTTGAGTAGGTAATAATACAATCATTGGTATTCCCAAAGCGCCTAATTCTGCGGTATTTGCTCCTACTGTAGTTAGACAAATTGCACATTGAGATAATAAATGATAAGCAGGGTTTTCTTGTTTTAATTCTACTGTTAAACCTGTAGAGGTTTGCATAGAATTATCTATTAAAGATGCACCGTTAAAACCGAAAGCTTGAGTAAATTCGTTTTTTTCAGGATTTGCAAAACTGGCTAATGTTGGTAAATCTAAAGTTGGTGCAACAGGAATAAAAAACTTTGTTTCTGGTTTTTTAGAGTGAATATATTCAGCAATAGCTAAAGTTAAAGGTACCCCTTGAGTTAACTTAGCTTTTTTTGAACCTGGTAAAATTCCAATCAATTCAATTTTAGATTTTGGATTTTGGTTTTTGGATGTGATAAGCTGTTGTGCAGCTTCTAACATTAAATCACCGACAACGGTAAATTTATGTGCATATTGAGGTGAGACATTTTTGATCACTTGGGGTTTCATCACTCCAAAACAGTCTATAAAATTATGCCAACGTGCTTCCCATTCTGCATAAACTACGGTTTTATATCCTAATTTTTTACCAATGATGACAGGAAAAATTTGATCTCCTCCCAAAAATACAACTACACCTTTTTTTCTCCAGTCCCAATTTTCGGCTGTTTTTCCTGTTAATAAAAACTGCCAAAAATGCTCAGGTGCTTGCACTCTATTTACCTCTGGATAGGAACTAGCTATACTTACTTCTCTACCACTAGCATGAGGACAAGGTGATAAAATCACAGAAATTCGCACTTGAGAAATATCATATCCTAATTGTTCTCTTAATGCTTTAACGACAGGACGCACCCAAGTTGTAACTTCCCCTGGTCCATTAGAAAGAATGAGAATATCAATCATATTTTTTTGAATAGTTATTTAATTTGTTATGGTTGGTAATGGGTAATGGGTAATGGGTAATGGGTAATTGGTAATTGGTAAAAATAAAATTGATTACCCAGTCACCAGTCACCAGTCACCAGTCACCAGTCACCAGTCACCAGTCACCAGTCACCAGTCACCAGTCACCAGTCACCCAGTCACCTCATCATATTTAGCTTTAACAGCTTGTATATCTTGCCACATTAACCATTTTGGTGAGCCTTTTTCCCTGGAAGAATTACGTAACAAATAGGAAGGGTGAAAAATAGGCATACATAAACGCCCTTCCCAGTCTATCCACTGTCCGCGAATTTTCGTAATTCCTTGTTTATTACCTGTAATTCCTTTAACAGCAGTAGCACCTGTTAATAAAATGATTTTTGGATCAACTAAGCGAATTTGTTCTAATAAATAAGGTTTACAAGCGGCCATTTCTTCGGGGGTGGGAACTCGGTTTTCCGGTGGACGGCATTTTACTATATTACAGATGTATACATCATGCTCCGTACTCAAATTTACAGATGCCAAAATTTTATCTAATAATTGCCCAGACTTACCCACAAATGGTAAACCAGTTTCATCTTCATTTTGTCCTGGACCTTCCCCAATAATCATGATTTTAGCTTGGGGGTTTCCCCTTCCCACTACAGCATGAGTGCGATTTTCACCCAACTCACAACGATGGCAATTTTGACAATGTGGTGTTAATTCCGTCAAACTTGTATAAGTTCCTGACGGAATGGGAATTTTTGCATCTGTAGGAATCAAGTCTTTTTGATTAAAGTTTGATTCGTTAAAAAGGCTAAGTTGGGTATCGCTGTTCATGAAAATTGGGGCTTTGGGTGGGCTATTTCTAAAGTAGACGTTTGTTGAATCTTGATATTAGTGAGAATTTCATTGTATCAATATAATTGATTTTCATTCATGCTTAACTACAATGCTTCTGGTGGAGAAATTTCAGATCCAAGACAGACACCAGTATGATGAGACTTGACACCTTGGTTAACATTTGCTTCCCTCTTTTGATTTGATTTACATAGTGATGAAGATGTAGGAATAATCACTTGGGAATTTTGCACTGCTTGATCGTTTGCTTGCTGAGAAATTAAGGATAATCCACCGACTGCCCCAGCTACAAGGGCTGTATAGCCTACATATAAATGTATAGGACCTATTTCTAAATTTAATTGTCCAGGAGATTTTTTGGTTTGATACCAGGATGGTAAAACGGATTTAGATTGATTTGAGACGGGTAAGGAATTAGCTAAAATTATGCCATTTAATCCTAAAGCATTTCCCATGACGCGGATAAAACCACGAATCAAAATATCCTCTGGTAATTGATCTAAATCAGCATTTTCCACTGCTTGCATTTGATGAACTGATATATGAGTATAAATATTTAACTTTTGCAGTGTTATTCCTTGAGATTGCCTTGCTTGTCTGAGTTGTTCTCCAATTTGACGTAGACTTTCTAACCGCTGTTCAGCTGCTTGTTTTACTAGTATTTGACTTTTAGAAAGTTTTTGATTTTGCCAAAGCCATTTAATGGGTGTTGTTGTTTTCGGTGTTTCTTCCATGGTTTTATTTCCTACAACATTTACTTTTACATGAGGGTGATCAGATTTAGATTCAGATGTGGATGGTGAGTTGTTTTGAGTTATATCCACCAATCCTACTTGTGGATTTGATGCAGAACTTTTAAAGGTGAGTAGTGAGTTACTAGATTCTTCTAGATTTGCATTTGATAACTCCGTGCCATCTTCCTGAATATTGATATTTGTAAATTCCTGTTGTTTGCTGGCAAATTGCTTAAATGCTAAGGTGATCGCTTCTCTACCGACAGCTTTAAATAAATTTTTGGCTTGTTCATCCGATGCACCAAGTAATTTTTGCACGTTAGCCACCGCTAGGCGATAAACTTTACTGCGATGGAGTTCAGATTCTATCTCTCTCAGTAGCGATCGCAATTCATCTTTACTAATTTGAATAGTAGGATTGCCAGGTATGTTGAATAAGTACGCAGATGCCATAGTCATGATCTCAGTTTCTCCAGGTGCTAGAGGGAAAAGTGATTTTACCTGTGTCATTTCTTCTGTGATTAATTGCGACATCCGGATTTTCAGGTATCATTTTCGACTATTAACCGCCAAAACTCATAATTATTACTAATAGGCTATGGGGAACAGGGAACTAATATAGATTATTAACGTAGTCAGAAAACCTTTATTTCCAATTCAGATGTTGTAGTTTCTTGATAACTTAAAGGTAATTCATTGTTACAAGTAAAAGCTGATGGGAAAACTGAATTTGAGGGAATTTTCAGCAAGGGAGATCGTAAAACCTGGAAGGCAAAAAAGTCTTTGACTGTCCGTTATGGTAATGCGGGTGTGGTGTTGGTGTCCTGGAATAATTAAGAACCCAAAATATTAGGAAGATCCCCAAATTCTTAGAAAATTTGGGGATCTTGTTGTTGATAAATCATTTAGGATTGCTATATTTTCGCTGTTTGCAAATGCCAATCTGTTGATTGTTCGTAAGCATAAGCTACTTGGAAAAGTTGATCTTCTCTTAATACTTTACCAATTAATTGTAATCCAATTGGCAAACCTTTGCTGTCAAAACCACAAGGTACACTAATTCCAGGTAAACCGGCAAGGTTAACAGGAATTGTCATTAAATCATTCAAGTACATACTTAAAGGATCGGTGATTTTTTCCCCGGCTTTAAATGCTGTGGTGGGTGCGGTGGGAGTGACTAAAACATCAACTTGAGCAAAGGCATTTTCAAAGTCTTCTTTGATTAATGTGCGGACTTTTTGCGCTTTTAAATAATAAGCGTCATAATAACCGGCACTGAGGGCATAAGTACCAATCATAATCCGGCGTTTGACTTCTGTACCAAATCCCATTGCACGGGTGCGGGTGTACATTGATAATAAGTTATCTGCATCTTCCACACGTGCGCCGTATTTTACACCATCATAACGGGCGAGGTTGGCTGATGCTTCTGATGGGGCAATAATGTAATAACTGGGAACACCGTAACGGAAACGAGGACAGGAAATTTGTTGAACTTCCGCGCCTAAACTTTCTAGTTGGGCGATCGCTTTATTTACTGCTGCTTCAACTTCTGGATCTAAACCTTCACCAAAGGTTTCTTTAATCACGCCAATCTTTAATTTTTTCCCTTTTAAATCTGGTGTTAAATTGGCAGTGTAATCAGGAATTTCGACTTTTAAACTGGTGGAGTCTTGGGGATCGTAACCTGCGATCGCGTTTAATAAAATCGCTGCATCTTCCACACTTCTACCAAATGGTCCAATTTGATCCAAGGATGACGCATAAGCTACCAACCCATAACGGGAAACTAACCCATAAGTCGGTTTCATTCCCACCACACCGCAAAAAGAAGCTGGTTGACGAATAGAACCCCCAGTGTCAGAACCAAGAGAAACCACACATTCTTCCGCAGCAACCGCAGCAGCAGAACCACCAGAAGAACCACCGGGAACTCTGGCAATATCCCAAGGGTTAGCGGTAGTTTGATAAGCGGAGTTTTCTGTGGAACTACCCATAGCAAACTCATCCAAGTTGGTTTTACCAACCATTACTGCCCCAGCATCAGCGAGTTTTTGGGTGACAGTAGACTCATAAGGTGGGATAAAATTTTCCAGAATTTTAGAAGCGCAGGTGGTGCGAATGCCCTTGGTACACATATTATCTTTAATACCGATGGGAATCCCTGCTAAGATACCGATTTCTTCCCCAGCAGCGATTTTTGCATCGACAGCGCGAGCTTGTTCTAGTGCCTGTTGTGCAGTGACAGCCAAGAAACTGTGCAGTTTTGGTTCTAGTGCTTCAATGCGGTTTAAGGATTCTTGGGTGATTTCAACGGCTGAACGTTCTTTTTTTACTAGCTGTTTGTGCAACTCGTTAATGGATGCCATAAATAATTTTTCTCTTTATCATTCAAGTCATTGATTTTAGCATTTACAGGTGTGAGGGTGGTGTTTTGTTGGTTGGTAGGGTTTATGGCACGCGGAGGCGCGGAGAGGGGTTTGAGAGGGGTGGATGATGTTAAATTATACTGATGTTAGGCAAAAGACAAGATATGCTGTGAGATAAGCTTAATCAATAAATGAAAATTAAAACTAAACAAAAGAGCAAGATGAGTATTAACCTGAACCTACCACCAGAATTAGAAAAGGAACTTCATACAGAAGCTGAAAAACTTCATTTACCTTTGTCTGAATATATTTTACATATTTTATCTACCAGAAAAGTTGCAGATAATTTACCGAAGACGGGAGCAGAACTGGTTGCATATTGGGAAAATGAAGGCGTAATTAATTCCCGTCCTGATATTACTGATAGTCAAGTTTATGCTCGTGAGTTGCGTCATCAGGCTGAAACACGGGAGCGAGCATAGGTAAGTTTTATGTACTTATTGGATACAGATATTTTGATTGATATTCAACGTGGTCATGCTCCAGCAATTGCTTGGTTTTCTGGTCTTTTAGAAATACCTAGCGTTCCTGGTTTTGTGGTTATGGAACTTATTCAAAATTCTCAAAATAGCCAACGGTTACGCGATACTCTCAAGCTTGTTGCTCCCTTACCTGTAATTTGGCCTACTGAAGTTGACTGTGCGATCGCTCTATCCAATTTTACCACCTATCACTTATCAGATAATTTAGGGTTACTTGATGCTTTGATTGGCGCTTGTGCTGTCGGTAGAGGGGCTACTCTATGTACGTTCAATGTCAAGCATTACAGGGTTATACCCAACCTTATTACAGCACAACCTTATAGAAGATGAAAAATTATGATATTTTTTTACATACCATTTATTTAAGATCATGCAACTCAAAGGAGTATTAAAAATTGGCGTACTACGTAAATATATTTAGGACTTACGCAAGATGTGACTGAAAACCTTATTCTTGCGTAGGGGTAATTCATGAATTACCCCTACTTTCGTTTCCTTTTGCGTAAGTCCTGATATTCTCTCCAGACACTTATGAAGCATTCTCAAAATCACCTCGTGATCTTGCTGGCTTTCGTCAGAAGAGGCAAAAAGCCGCAGATAAAATTAAAGTTGGTGATAAGTTCATTTGTTATATGAATAAACAATCCAGGTGGATAGGTGTTCTTGAAGTTCAAGATAAATACTCAATAGGCGACACTCCTATCTTTGTTCCTAACGATGAAACTGATCCCTATGTAATTCGTTTCAAAGTTAAGCCTCTGGCGTGGCTACCTAAAGAAAAGACAATTCCAATTCATGATAATAGAGTTTGGGAGCATTTGTCTTTCACTAAAAATGTTGATAAAAATTCATCCCTATGGACGGTAAAAATTCGTAATAGCCTTAATCAATTAGATGATAATGATGGTCATTTTCTTGAAAATTTAATTCTGGATCAAGTAGTTAAACAGGAAGTTTTTGAAATTAATGAGGTTGAGTATCAGAAGCTAATTACAGTGAGTAAATGCGATTATCTTGAGTTAAAGAAAACAATCTATGGTGAGAAAGCGTTAGCAAAGCTCACCGTTCGCGTCGCGTGCCGAAGGCATAGGTATCGCTCAACCTAACCTTGACCTAAAATAGAATAAAATCAACTATAACAGCACAAAAGTTTATCCTCAAAATACCTATGACACTAACCCTTGATCTATCACCAGACCTAGAGCAATATCTTTTACAAGAAGCCAATCAGCATGGACTTTCTGTAGAAGCAATGGCATTGCAACTTTTAACAAATTCTATTTTATTAAAACAAAAGCAAGCCGAAGCTGTTAACCTTATCCAATCTTGGATAGATGATGAAGATGAGTCAGAACAGCAAGAAACAGGTGAATATTTAATTCATGCTTTGGATAATGATCGGTTATCTGAACGCAAACTGTTTCGGCTCTCCTAGACTAGATATGACCATTTAACACTTAATACTTGGTTAAGTTCATTATGTATCAAGAGATTCAATAAAATCAAAATCAATTTTTATTAAATCTATTGTTTTGGATTAGTGTAATCCTTGCATGATAATAGTTTTAGCCATTATTTTTTATTAAATTACCATAACCACTCTAGGAGAGCCACTGTTTCCCGTTGAAATGAAGGGGATTACCTGGTGAACCAAGTCATTATTTTGGATACAGGTCCCCTTGGTTTAGTTACTAATCCCAAGCTATCGCCTGAGAGTATAGAATGTGCTAGATGGCTTCAAAATCACATTAATTCAGGAAGTCGAGTGATTATTCCAGAAATTGCAGATTATGAGGTTCGACGTGAGTTATTACGAGCAAATAAAATCAAGGGAATTGCACGTTTAGATGATTTAGCCAAGTTCCTTGAGTATCTGCCAATTACAACAACTGCAATGCAAAAAGCCGCATAAATTTGGGCAAAAGCCCGTCAAAAAGGGCAGCCGACAGCAGGAGACAAAACAATTGATGGTGATATAATTTTGGTGGCGCAGGCAATAACTTTAGGAGTTCCAGATGTTGTGATTGCCACCACTAATATTGGTCATTTATCGCGGTTTATTAAAGCTGAACAGTGGCAAAATATTTCTTAAAATAGTGAGATTGCTCATCTTTCCACTTGAGTTAAATAAAGCAACCTATCGGGGGAAAGCGATCGCCTGAATTAATTTACTGTAGTCCCTAAAAATTATGAATATAAATGCTTCTATTATTGATCAACGTTTGAATTCATTGATTGATACCATTCGACGACAAGCTGCTGAAGAATTACGTATTAATGATCCTGGCAAACTTAAATCTTTGGCATTTGTATATTTTTGTGTGCAAACTATTCTCGATTTAGATGATTCTCATACCTTTGATTGTTTAATGGAAGGCGGTGGAGATTTTGGTGTAGATGCCATGCACATTTCTGAAGAACATGATGGAGAGTTTACGGTTAGTTTATTTCAAGCAAAGTACAAAAATGATTTACAAGGAAACGCGAATTTTCCTGAAAATGGAATCAATGCTCTGATCAATGCAATTCGATTTCTGTTTGATCCTGGTGCAAAATTAGAACATATTAATCAACGCTTACTTACCAAGGTAGAAGAAGCCCGTAGCTTAATTAGAGATGGATATATTCCCCAAGTTCGAGCATTAGCTTGCCATGCAAATGGGGCGAAGGCTTCTCCATGAAATGAATCTTCAAATAGAGCAAATTAACCACCGCAATTTTCATGATGCTAATTTGTTGATCGATCAAAAGGGAGAGGATTATTTTAATGATTCAGTACGAGATATTCAACAAGCACTACAAAAACTTTATGGCAGTCAGGATATTTCTTTACAACAACTTTCGGCTACATTCCGACGTGGGGATTTAATTGAGAAACTTCAACAAATAGAAATCTCTTAACTTAGGGTTGTTTGAGAAATACCCTCATTTAAAGTCTTCAAAACCTGCTGCATATCTCCACCTAACAAAGCCGGAACATTCAACCATAAACCCGGAAATTCTACACTTTTAATAATTCCCTCTGCATCCGGTTTCATTTCTATATATTTACTATCTTCCAACACAAACCAATCCATTTCTTGATCAAAAGTTCGCCAAACTATATACTCTTTTACACCATTCCGTTGATAAACTCGTTTCTTATCATGGAGATCATAGGAAACGGTACTGGCGGCAATTTCTACTATTAGTTCTGGCGCAGCGGCAATATAACCATCATCATCAATTATGGCATTCCCATCTACTCTAAATAACACTACATCGGGTTGAGGTTCGTTGTCATTATCAAGGCGGACAGTGGGTTCAACACCCAACTCTATCCCACCAACAGCAGTTTTGTAAGTCCATAACCAACCTATCAAGTCGCCATGTGGTTTAGCATGGGGTGTAAAGCGTAAAGGAGAAGCCACGTATACAATACCTTCTATTAATTCAGCTTTTTTGACATCGGGTGTCGCAGTATAACGACGTTCAAACTCTGCACGATCCAGGCGATCGCCATTTTCCAACAATGGTAAATTCGGGGGAGATTTAGCAATAGTCATGGTGTTGAAAAACTCTTCTAACCTACACTATAACAATCTTCAATCATTCATCAGAAAAGTCTGCTTTTAGTTCTAGCTTGATCATGCCATAATAGAACAAATTATCACAGCTAAGTAATATGGTTAAAGTAGTTTCCCGTCAATACGTAGGTGAAGCCAATGTTTATGATATTGGTGTTGAGAAAGATCATAATTTCGCCATTAAAAATGGTTTCATTGCCTCTAATTGTTTCAACAAATCCCACTCTACAGCTTACGGTTATGTCACTTATCAAACAGCATATTTAAAAGCTAATTATCCATTAGAATATATGGCAGCACTGTTAACCGCTAACAGTGGTGATACAGATAAAGTGCAGAAATATCTGAACAACTGCACAACTATGGGAATTGAAATTGATCCGCCGGATATTAATCGCTCAGGTTTGGATTTTACCCCCGCAGATAATAAGATTTTATTTGGATTTTCGGCAGTGCGAAATGTGGGACAAAATGCGATCGCCTGTATTTTAGAAGCAAGAACCGAAGGAGGAGTATTTAAATCTCTGGCTGATTTTTGCGATCGCATTGATTTACGTGCTGTTAACCGCCGTACTTTAGAATCATTGATTCAATGTGGAGCTTTTGACAAAATAGAACCTAACCGCCATCAATTGATTAAAGATTTAGAATTAGTCTATGAATGGGCGCAATCCCGTGCTAAAGATAGAGCCATTGGGCAAGGAAATCTCTTTGATTTGATGGGGGGAGGATTTGGTAATAATGGTAATCCAACAACAACTAACAATGGTTTTGAATCTGCACCTAAAGCTGAAACAGTTTTAGATTATCCCCCACAGGAAAAGTTGCGGATGGAAAAAGAATTATTAGGTTTTTATGTATCCGCCCATCCTCTGAAAAATATTAAACAATCATCTTCTTTGCTCTCACCAATTAATTTGGCACAGTTGGGAGAACAAAAAGATAAAACATTGATTTGTGCAGTTGTTATGCTCAATCACGTGAAAAAAGTGATGACTAAAAAAGGTGAGCAAATGGCAATTTTACAAATAGAAGATTTAACAACAGCATCAGAAGCAGTGGTTTTTCCTAAAATTTATGAACGAGTTAATTCACTATTGGAAATAGATACCAGATTAATCATTTGGGGAAAAGTAGATAAACGAGATGAACAAACTCAATTTATTGTTGAAGATGCCGAACAAGTTGAAAAAGTGCAGATGGTAGTAGTGGAATTAAATCCACAGGAAGCTGCTGATATTGAAGTCAAGCGTCATTTAAGTTCAATTTTAACAGAACAATCAGGTGACAATAATCAAGCAAAAGTTCCTGTAATTGGTATTATTCAGGCAGGAAATTCTCGTCAACTGGTGCGTTTTGGTAAGAAATATTGGGTACAAGATTCTTTCTTAACTATGCAATCTTTAAGAAATGCTCACTTCTCTGCTCATGTTAAACAATTGACGGATACTTAGTAAGTATTCAGCTATCAGTAATCAGTTAGCTGAATACTTACGTTTTGCTGATAGCTACAACTTATGTGATTTGTGATAACATTTCCAGTCAGAGACTGGCAACGAGATAAATGAGATTTGAGAAAAAATCAATGTCAAAATGAGGTAAATTAAAAATGTTAAAAACAATACTGTTGCTTTTCATTGGTTTTTTGCCGTCTCTATGGTCCTTGTGGGTACTTCACAAAAACCAGCAACGGACAAGCGCACGGAGGAGACAAGTAACTCTTAACTATTCCCAGATAGAATCATATATAAGACCAGTTCAAGACGATTGCGCTGAACATATCGACGAAGGCGATCGCTATTATTTAGAAGGTGTAGGCTATTTAATAGGTGATATTAGTTGTAAATTTAATGCTCGATCTGGTTACGTCCGTTGTGCTGTCAACCCTAGTGGACCTTGTCAAAACTGCCGTCACTATGAACCTAGAGAGTTAACCAGTAGCAAGCAAATTTAACTATACAACAATATAATATAAAATTACTGCATTCTCAATATGAAAAAAAGAATCATTTTACAGGGATATTTTTCATGACAATCTACTTTTATCATACTCGTGAACAATATGGTTGTTTTTCTAACTTTTCACCACATGGATTTGCATTAGATAATTTATATTGGTTTACAAGTGAACATTACTTTCAAGCACAAAAGTTTATTGGTACAACACATTTAGAAAAAATTCGTCTTGTTAAAACACCCAAAGAAGCTGCAAAAATGGGTAGGCAAAGAAGTCGTCCCTTACGTTCAGATTGGGAAGACGTAAAAGATGATATTATGCGAAAAGCGGTGTTATGTAAGTTTTCTACCCATGCAGATATTAGGGAGATTTTGTTGTCCACAGGTAATGAGGAAATAGTAGAAAACTCACCGATAGATTATTATTGGGGTTGTGGATCTGATGGTAGTGGTAAAAATATGCTGGGCAAAATCTTAATGGAAGTAAGGGAAATAATATTAATTAGCAAAAGCAGAGGTCAGCAGTCAGGAGTAAAATCCTCTTGTTAAATCGCTTTTTACTTTGCTTTTTACTTCATTTACCAGCAATACGCTGTTGTAAATACTCAGACTAGAAACATTGCTTAATTTCAAGTATAATCTTCTTAATTATTAGCAAATTTCATGTTTTTTTTACCTAGCTAATGTATACAATAGATATTGTAGATGTTTTATTCATAATTTACAACAGTTAAGGTAAATGTCCGTAGATGAGGAGTGAAATCACTATAGCAGTCCTAAATATTATGTGAGAAAATCTATTACCTATTGTCCGTTACCTGCATCGAAAAATAAGTATGGCTAGACCATGCAAAATATTACAAATGAAACACAAATGAAAGAGGATTGCGATATGACTACATTACAAAAAACAAAGAAATATTACAAATGGTCTTGGGATGTATCACTTGGGGGTGAATATGATTCTTGGGGTCGTAGTACGTACTTTATGGAAATTGATAGTGATTTATATGCTCGTAGACAAATAGAAGTTTATGAAAATGGCAATGTATTATTCTATGATAAAAGCCATTCATCCGATGATTATGGAATGCTATGCGATAAAAAATTAGATGATAAGGATATTGAGGAATTTGAAATTTCCGAGGCAGAATTTGAACAAATATGGCAAAGTAAAACCCCTATTAATAAATAGGAGTTAGGAGTTAGGAGTTAAGGGAATTACCTGTATTAAAAATCTCAAAAATTCATCAAAATGTAGATGATAACTGACCTAAATTGACTGTTATTGAGGAATTAAGGAAAGTCCATAGACGCAAATCAGTAAAATCGGGAATGTCCATGAATGTCCCCATATTTTGTAAGACTTGGGGATCATGGGTAGAAGCGATACCAATAGTGGGGATATTAGCAGCAACAGCAGCACGAATACCAGAAGGAGAATCTTCTAAAGCAATAGCTTGTTCTGCTGTAATTCCTAACTTATTGAGAGCAACTTTGTAGGGTTCAGGATCGGGTTTACCTGCTAGACAATCATCTGCTAAAACAATAGTATGGAAAACTTCTTTAATTCCCAGAACTTCCAACATAAATTCCGCATTTAACTGGGGAGCATTGGTTACTAATGCGCGTTTTATTTGATGTGTTTTGGTCCATTCTATAAGTTCAGAAAAACCAGCTAGGGGTTGCAGGTGGGAAGCACTGTGACGGAAAAGAGCTTCTTTTTCATCTGCAAATTTTTCACCTGCTGCTGATGATAAATGTGGTAAAATATCCTTGACAATTTCTGGGTTAATTCTGCCACTAATGCGGGATTTGTAGAAAGTTTCATCAATTTCGATGCTGTGATTTAACAGCATTTCTCTCCAAGCTTGGTAATGTATAGGATCAGTATTGACAATAGTTCCATCTAGATCAAAGAGAATTACTGTCAGCATGATTTTTTTGCTAAAATGTAAACAACTATTAAGTTAATTTACTTAGTTTAGCGTAAATGAGTCCATAAAATCCCCACATTCTTTTTTTATCTTGTCAATAAATTATGAATACTGCTACAACATCTTTTCATGTCGAGGATCTCCTGGTGCAGATTTATAAATCGGAAACAGAAATGGCGCAGGATGTTGCTGAAATTGTACAGAAGTATCTATATAAACTGCTGCAAGAACAGGAGACAATTGCTTTATTATTAGCTACAGGAAATTCTCAACTTAAATTTTTGGATGCTTTAATTACTTTAGGTGGGATAGATTGGTCAAAGATAACTTTATTTCACCTTGATGAATATTTAGGAATTAATGCTGATCATCCTGCAAGTTTCCGGTATTATTTGCGGGAGCGTGTAGAAAAACGGGTATTTCCAAAGCAATTTTACTATATAGAAGGGGATGCTTTAGAACCTGTTGGGGAGTGCGATCGCTATACCAAATTATTAAAAGCTCAACCCATTGATTTGTGTCTTCTTGGTGTGGGAGAAAATGGACATTTAGCTTTTAATGATCCCGCAGTTGCTAATTTTGAAGATGCTGCTAGTGTCAAATTAGTAAAACTAGATCAAGTCAACCGTCAGCAACAAGTGAAAACCGGATATTTCCCCAACTTAGAAAGCGTTCCCCAGTATGCTTTTACTGTAACCATACCTATGATTTGTGCAGCTAAAAAAATTATTTGTTTAGCACCAGAAACACGCAAAGCCAAAATAGTTAAAGAGATATTACATGAGTCAATTAACACAAATTGCCCAGCTTCTATTTTGCGAACACAACCACAAGCCGTATTATGTTTAGATGTAAATTCTGCTAGTTTACTATCTTCTTAAACTGCTGAATTTTGTCTTTTGTTGCAGATATTGTTGATGTAATTTCCAACTAGAGAAGCAACTTTCTAAATATGGACAATCTTCACATTTCATTTCTTTTCCAGGATTTTGACATCCACAGGGAAGATTTACAAAACATTCATCAGGATGTTTAGGAAGCCATGACCTTCTAAATATAAAATATAAAGTTGCTTCTTGTAAGCAAATAAGTAAATCTTGCACCATAATACAATTAATTGTGAATCTAAAATGTGAATTGTCTAATGTGAATTTCAAATGTAAATTGACAATTTAAAAGATAAGTAGGTCAGTGGATAGATACCCGAATTCTTGGAGAATTCGGGTATCTGACCATGACATTCCTATACTTTACATAAATTACTTTACATAAATGGTAAAATTATTACCTCATTCTCAAAGTAGAGATTTTATCCACCAAAAGACATAATTTAAACCTGAAAATTTCCTCATTCTTGTAGAGACATTATCGTTGAAATTGTTTACTCATTGAAAGAGTTATGAAACTTGTTTAATTAACTTACCATCTTCCATGTGAATGATTCGATCAGCAATATCTAAAATGCGGTTATCATGTGTCACCATTAAAATCGCACAATGTTGTTCCCGTGCTAATTCTTGCATCAAATTAACAACATCTCGACCTGTTTTACTATCTAAAGCTGCGGTAGGTTCATCAGCTAAAACTAATTTAGGATGACTAACTAAAGCACGAGCAATAGCAACTCTTTGTTTTTGTCCACCAGATAAATCAGATGGATAATAATTAATGCGATCGCCTAATTTTACAGCATGAAGCATGGCTTCTGATTGCATTCTACCTTCCCATTCAGAAATGTTTGGTTGTAACTCTAAAGACATTTGTACATTTTGTCTAGCTGTTAAAAAGTCAAGTAAATTATGAGCTTGAAAAATATAACCTATTTGGCGACGGACTTGCACTAATTTATTATTTCCTGCTCCACATAATTCTTCTCCAATAAATTTTAAACTTCCCTTTTGTACAGAACGCAAACCGCCAATCAAAGTTAATAAAGTAGTCTTTCCTGAACCAGAAGGACCAGTCATAATGACAATTTCACCAGATTTAATTGATAAATTAATGTCAAATAATATCTGATTTTTTAATTTGCTTGTACCAAAGTATTGATTGAGGTTACTAATTTCTAAAATTGCGTTTGATTCCATAAAATCCATAATATTATATGGGTTGATCAAAGTAACTATTCAGAATCCAGAACAATACTGTTCGGTTAAGAGTTGTTGTAGGTTGGATTGAACAAAGTGAAACCCAACAAACGCTTGTAAAAGTTGGGTTTCGTTCCTCAACCCAACCTACGTGATTTCGTTGTTATTAGAAGAAAAGTATTGGAATCCAGACTAGCGAAAAATAACATATTTTCCAGTCTAACTAGATAATTATCATAAGCTCTGAAAGCTTTCTTTCTATTCCTGGTTTCACCAACATTCTGACTCCTGACTCCTGAAATATTAATTAGAAAATTTCTGCTGGATCTAATTTGCGTAATTTATTGGTAGAGAAAAATCCTGAAGTTAAACACATGACAATAGCAGAAATTAACACTATTAATGCTTTGTTCATATCCATAGTAATGGGTAACTGAGTTGCGTTTTTGGCAATATCATAAAGTCCCAAGGATATAGCAAAACCGGGAATATAACCCAAAGCTGCTAAAATTAAAGCCTGTTGAAAAACCACTCGTAAGAGATATTTATTTTTAAAACCCATTGCTTTAAGAGTAGCAAATTCAACGAAATGGGTAGATATATTACTATAAAGAATTTGATAAACAACAATTACCCCAACCACAAAACCCATGATCACCATCAAGTTAAATACAAATCCAATCGGTGTTCTTAAAGTCCAATAACTTTTTTCAAATTCAATAAATTCTTTACGAGTCATAACGATAACATCTTTGGGTAACTTAGCTGATAAATTTGTCAAAACTTTTTTGGAATCAGCACCAGGTTGGAGGTGAATTAAACCTATGTCTATGTCATCCACATCTCGCCCAGCAAATATTCGCATAAAAGTAGAAGAACCAACAATTAAATTACCATCAACTCCAAAGGAAGGACCGAGACTAAATAAACCACTAACTTTAACTCTGTAACCTACTAAACCTGTATAACTAAATATTTCCATAGTCACAGGTTTATTTTGCTGATAATATTCAGCAATTGGTCCAAATTCTGGACGTGAAGCACGGTCAAAAAATACTTGATCAGGTATTTGCAGTGACTGAAAATCATCTTGCAGTTCTGGTAATTTAAAGATTGATTTTACTGGATCAAATCCTAATACATAGATAGGATACTTACGCCCATTAATGGGATTTTTGAACTTAGCAAACTGTACATATAAAGGATCAACTGCTGACACATCTGCAAAACCTAAAGTTTGATATAAACGACTGCGGGGAAAACTTTGATTAGAAGTTAAAGACCTATATTGGGCGCTAATTAAAAATAAGTCTCCTTGCAGATTTTTATGCAATTGTGTAGCACTAGCATACAAAGCGTCTTGAAAACCGATTTGCATAAACATCAAAACAGCAACAAAAGCAATTCCAGCTAAAGCTACAAAAAAGCGAACTCTTTGTTTAGCTAATTGTAGCCAAGCTAGAGGTATATTCAAAATCATATTTAAAACCTCTAAAATTATACATTAGAATGATTAAATGTCAGCAGTCAGCTTTTTAATTGTTAAAGATTCTGACTCCTTTACGGGCGTTCGCGAAGCGTGCTGGAAGCATCAGCATTCGGGCGAACAATTATCAATTTTTATCACAGGTTATTTTCCGAATGCTTCGCCCCTACGACTCCTGAATTATTAGCTTATATTTTGATCATTACCTCAACCTGTAAGTTAGTTAAAGCTGCGACTTTTTGGTTGTCTTTTGGGTCATTAATACGAATTTTGACATCAACTATTTTGTTGTCTGTATCAGCACTGGGATTATTATTAAAGATATTTTGTTTACCAACTTGCAAACCAATGTCTGTAACTGTGCCTTGAATTTTTCCTGTAAAAGCATCAGCAGTAATTTCCACGGACTGACCTAAACGCACTTTTTTAATATCAGTTTCGTAGACTTCTGCGACTACATACATTTGTTGAGTATTACCTAATTCAGCAATGCCATTACTACCAATTATTTCTCCTGGCCAAGCATTAATTTTTAACACTTGTCCATCTATTGGTGAACGGATAGAACTTAAATCTAGTTCTGCTTGAGCTTGTTTAACAGATGCTTTGGCAATTTCAACATCTGCTTTCGCTGCTTGCACATCGGTAGGACGAACTTCGGCAATACTATCAAGTCTAGCTTGGGATTCATTTAACTGTTTTTGCAACGTTTCTACAGTTCGATTGAAGGCAGCTTTGGCTTCATTTAATTGTTGTTGTACAGTATCCTTGCGTAAGCGTTTAGTATCAGCATCTGAAGCAGAAATAGCACCATCTTGATATAATTTCTGATATCTTTGATTTTCTGTTTCTGCATTATTTAATTCAGCTTCTAAACGAGCAATTGTTGCTTTTTGTGCAGAAGTTTCACCCCTTAACTCAGCTTCTAAACGAGCAATTGTTGCTTTTTGGGCATAAATATCACCTTTTTTTGCTCCAGCTTCTACTCTTTTCAGATTAGCTTCAGCAACTTGTACTTGTCGTTTAGCTTTTTCTAAAGCTGCTAGATTAGGAGCGTAACTATCAAGAATTGCTAATACTTTTCCTTCACGAACTTCATCACCTTTTTTTACCAAAAGTTTAGCTACTCTTACACCCCCCAATTGTGTACCTGGAGCAGACAAACGAATAATTTCTCCTTGAGGTTCTAAACGTCCTAAAGCAGCAACAGCAGTCACTATTGGACTAGGACTGCTGATAGGAATTGGTTCGTTTGATTTAGATTTGGAATTAAAACGTGAAAGACTGTAAAAATATACTACGCCAGTAGCTACAACTGTAGTCATTGCCAAAGTTATTGACAACCAATTTACAGGGTTTGCGAATGACTGCTTTTCTTTGTGTACCATAATTATGCCTTTAATTATGCCCTTAATTATGTTTTTGAATTGGCAATTAGCACGTTGTTTTTCCCCTCATGGGGTTAATAGAAGCTGCTATCTCGATCAATAAAATCAATCAAAGAGATAGAGCAGTACACTTGATAGCATTCCCTGATAATGTTGGTGCAACTTAACCTCAGCATTCAGTTGTCAGCAGTCAGCTTTTTAACGGTTACGCTAATAATTACTTTTTGATAATCAACCAATTGATCAAACATTCTGACTCCTGACTCCTAACTCCTAAATCCTGAATTCTTATGTTTTTTGTGGTTATTAATATTTGATAAATTTGGTAAAGATAGAGCTAGGAAGATGGATATATATCCATCAATTCCTTAGCTGTATCGGCTGTGAGCAGAGCTATTTAGTATTTTCTGCACCTGTAAAGTGCATGGTTATTTGTTGAGCATCACTTCTTTTTTCTTTTTCATAATCGCCAAGTATTCACTGCGAGTTCCATCCACACGATAATGATCACAAATTTGGCACAATTTAAGGATATCCAAGCGGCTGAATACTTTTTGATGTTCAATTCCGTTGTCGTTGCGCCACCGCCAAAAAGTTGTTCTATCAATTCGGCGATCGCTCTCTGGCCATCTACGTCGTGATAGAAATTCTACCAATTCATCTTCATAAAAAGAGTAGCCTTTTGGTAATTTCAGCAGTTCTTCTCTCAACTCATTTAGCGGTATGAGTGGATCTAATTCAGATAGTCTCATGCCAGCAAGCCCTTATAGTTTCTTGTAATTACCATTTTGCAGAAATTTACACACAATCTACACACAATCTGGTTAAATCGCATGAATTTTTACTGCAATACTGGGCGGTTAAGAGTGGATAGATTGATGAATTAATAAAGTGAATTTATATATTCACTCCACCTAAATTCTGGATCTACCCACTACGTTAAACGAACAGCATGGATTTACATTTACATCATTCAATCACACACAATAAACTGATTAATGATCAATTTCAAGTCCTATGCAACAAATTTATTCAAGAAAATTTGCACGTAGCTTGACAGATTGAAAATTCATCAATATAGTTGATTTGCATTTGATACTTAAATACCTAATTTAAACGCTTTTTGAATCAAAAAAATGATTAGTCTCATACTTTAGATATAGCCAGTAGTTATTAAAATTACAGATGTTTTTCTCTTCTGATAAAATATAGCTTCATCAATTATTAAAGATGTTGGTAATTTAAATATTATTTAAAACTTATTTAAATAAGATAAAAAATCTGCTCTGGGATAGATGCAAAATTCACAAACTTGTAAAAATACTTCCATCAGTGAATAACTGGTTGAATAAATATCCTTGTTGTTACCTGATATTTTTTTGTTCTTTCTATTCCCTATTCCCTACCTTCAAAGATATGCAATTTATATGCAACTTTTGTAATCAAATAAAAATCATCAGCTAAATTTGATAGTAATTGGATAAGCAAAAAGCTCACGAATTAATATATCTCAAGCTCAAGCAAACTTAGATTTCATCCAACTTGATTAAGTTGCATCTAAGTTGCATATAAGTTGTAAAAGATTTGTCACCAGTCTAATATCAAGATAAGTTAGCGGCAATTTGAAGTTACAGGGAAGAGGATTAAGTTTTTTCTATGAAACTATCCTTGCTTGAGCCGCCGAGCAAAGCATTTTACCAAATTTAAATAACAACTTTCTCAAAAAAATTCAATCGCACAAGAAACAAAGATATTGTCATGGCTGCTGCCAAATTTGAAGCTGCGTTAGCACAATTGCAAAATGAAGTTAGTAATTGTGAAAAGGCTTTGCTCAAGCTTATTAAGGTGAAAAAAAATATGCGCGATCACAAAAACGATCACACCAATTTAGACAGTAAAATTAATAGCCAATTGCAACAAAGTAACATAGCAATTATTGGCATGGCTTCGATATTTCCTCAATCTAAAAATTTACAGGAATATTGGGAAAAAATAATTCAAAAAGTAGATTGTATTACTGATGTTCCTCCTTCTAGGTGGAATATAGACGATTACTATGATCCTGATCCCAAAACACCAGACAAAACTTACTGTAAACGGGGTGGATTTATCCCAGATATTGATTTTAATCCGATGGAATTTGGTTTACCACCAAATATTTTAGAGGTGACAGATATTTCTCAATTATTAGGTTTGGTAGTTGCGAAAGCAGCAATGGAAGATGCAGGTTATAGTGAATCTAGAGAATTTAACCGCGATCGCACTGGGGTAATATTAGGTGTAGCAATTGGTAGACAATTAGCAGTACCTTTAGGTTCAAGATTGCAATATCCAGTGTGGGAAAAAGTTTTGAAAAATAGCGGTTTATCGGATGAAGATACCCAAAAAGTAATTGAGAAAATTAAAAGTGCTTATGTACAATGGGAAGAAAACGCCTTCCCCGGAATGTTAGCTAATGTGATTTCTGGACGTATCGCCAACCGACTAGATTTAGGCGGTATGAATTGTGTAGTTGATGCTGCTTGCGCCAGTTCTTTAGGTGCATTAAAAATGGCAATTAGCGAATTAGTTGAAAATCGCGCCGACATGATGATAACCGGCGGAGTTGATACTGATAATTCGATTTTTGCCTATCTGTGTTTTAGTAAAACTCCTGCGGTTTCTCCGGGAGAAAAAGTTAAACCATTTGATGCAGAATCTGATGGCATGATGTTAGGTGAAGGCGTGGGAATGGTGGTACTCAAACGCCTGGATGATGCAGTGAGAGATGGCGATCGCATCTATGCAGTCATTAAAGGTATCGGCAGTTCCAGCGATGGCAAATATAAAAGCATTTACGCCCCCCATTCCCAAGGACAAGTAAAAGCCCTCCGTCGTGCTTATGAAAATGCCGGTGTTTCACCAGAAACTGTGGGTTTAATTGAAGCACATGGCACAGGAACAATGGTAGGAGATCCCACAGAATTTACATCCATAACTGAAGTTTTTAGTGACAACAATCCCAAAAAACAATATATTGCTTTGGGAACAGTTAAATCCCAAATTGGACACACCAAAGCCGCCGCTGGTGCAGCAAGTTTAATTAAAACAGCGTTAGCATTACATCATAAAGTATTACCACCAACAATTAACGTTACTAAACCACATCCAAAACTGAATATCGAAAATTCACCATTTTATTTAAACACAGAAACTAGACCTTGGATTAGTAACCAACCCAGACGCGCTGGAGTAAGTGCATTTGGTTTTGGAGGCACAAATTATCATGTTGTTTTAGAGGAATACACCAATGAACATGAACACTCGTATCGTTTACACAATTCTGCAAAATCCATCCTCTTATTTGCACCCACAACCGCAGAATTATTATCTCGCTGTGAGAATATCCAACGACAACTACAATCAGAAAATAAAGAACAACATTATCAACAACTAATTACAGAATCTGAACAATTAGAAATTCCCATCAATTATCCCAGAGTGGGATTTGTAGCAGCATCTTTGACACAAGCAACAGAATTTTTACCAGTCATTATTGACTTACTAAAAAATAAACCGCAATCTGAATCTTGGGAACATCCCAAAGGAATTTATTACCGACAAAAAGGAATAGAAACTACAGGAAAAATAGTGGCTTTGTTCTCTGGGCAAGGTTCGCAATATTTGGAAATGGGACGGGAATTAGTCATTAACTTTCCTAACTTACGTCAAACCTATAATCAGATAGATAATTTGTTTTGTAAAGATGGGTTAAACTCTTTATCCGAAGTTGTATTTCCGCCGCCAGTTTTTGAACCAGAATATAAACAAAAGCAACTAGAAACACTGCAAAAAACCGAATATGCACAACCGGCAATTGGCGCTTTTAGTACAGGTTTGTACAAGATATTACAACAAGCAGGTTTGAAAGCAAATTTTGTTGCTGGTCATAGTTTTGGAGAATTAACAGCTTTGTGGGCGGGGGGTGTTTTAAGTGAAGAAGATTATTTTTTCTTGGTCAAAGCTAGAGGACAAGCAATGGCCACACCCACAGAAATTGACGCCGGGGGAATGTTGGCAGTTAAAGGTAATGTCAGTCAGGTAACGGAATTAATTAAAGACTTTCCTCAGGTTGCTATTGCTAATTGTAATTCTCCAAATCAAGTAGTATTAGCTGGGAAGAAAGCAGAAATTAGCAAAGTACAAAATGTTCTGCAAGAAAAAGGATTTTCGACATTTTTATTAGGAGTTTCCGCTGCTTTTCATACACCATTAGTAGCCCATGCCCAGAAACCTTTTGCCCAAGCAATTGAAAAGGTAACTTTTAATCAAGCGCAGATTCCCGTTTATACTAATGTCACAGGGGAATTGTACCCCAATCAACCCGCAGCAATGCAAAAAATTCTCAAACAACATTTGTTAAATCAGGTGTTATTTCAACAAGAAATTGAGAATATATATGCGGCTGGTGGTTATTGCTTTATTGAGTTTGGACCTAAAAATGTTCTCACCAACTTAGTAAAAGAAATTTTAGGTGAAAAACCCCATATAGCTATAGCTTTAAATGGGAACTATCGTAAAAATAGCGATTTGGTATTAAGAGAAGCAGTCATACAATTGCGGGTTGCTGGTATACCTTTGCAAAATCTAGATCCATATCAGATTGAAACTAAAATACCCGAAGTTAATAAAAAGGATCAAAAGAAAATTTTGAATGTGCGTTTGAATAGTACAAATATTACCGACAAAGCACAAAAAGCATTTGCTAAAGCCTTAGAAAATGGTCATGTTATCAAAGCGGAAACAGCAAAAGTTAATGAACATCACCCACAACCAGTTGCGGATATCAAAATTACCGTCCCCAAAAATCAGGAATTGTTAGTAGAAAAAAGCAGTAATGGTAAGACTGTGAATAAAGATAGTAACGGCCAATTAGAAAAAATAGAACAACCTGAAACAATAGAACAACCTGAAACAATAGAACAACCTGAAAAAGTTGAAATTCAACTTTCTAATTATGACAGAGTAATTGACAGATTAGAACAATCATTAGCAGAATTTACTCACCAACAAAGTGAAATTACACACGCACATGAACAATCTTTGCAAAATCAAACAGAGTACACAAAGACATTTTATGAATTAATGCAACAACAATATTCATTGTTAGCAAATGACGCAAGAAATGAACATCAAGCGCAAACACAACAACTAGCAATTTCTAGTTGCGAACGTAGCATAATGCGATTGCATGATCATCAAGCTGAAACTATCCGCATTCATGAAAAATATCTCAACTATCAACAAGACTACGCCAATAATTACTTTCAATTACTGCAACAACATTATGATTTTTGGCAGATTACTGATGATATAAATCAAAACCAATCTCCTTCTCAACCTCTTCCTCACCATCTCCTAAAAGCACAAGAAAACGGAAAAAGCTTAATTAAAGAAAATGATTTGAATATTTCCCCTCACCTTGTAGGAGAGGGGTTAGGGGAGAGGTTTATTTCCCCTCCCCAACCAGAGGAGAAGTTAGAAGAGAAATCAAATACTATTAACGTCGTTCCCACAACTCCAATTAATATAGATACCTCCACCCTCAGTCAAACTCTACTCAATATCGTCAGTGATAAAACAGGTTATCCTGTAGAAATGTTAGATTTATCAATGGATATTGAGGCAGATTTAGGAATTGATTCTATCAAAAGGGTAGAAATTTTAGGAGGACTTTTAGAACTTTATCCCGACTTACCTAGACCTAACCCAGAAGAATTAGGACAACTGCGGACACTGGGAGAAATTGCCGAGTCTATAAAAACTCTAGTTCCA
>NZ_BJCE01000025.1:0-36215 GCF_005402885.1 Sphaerospermopsis reniformis | reverse complement strand
CAATATTCAAAATAATATTCCAGATAACACCCAAGCTAATACCCCTCGTAATAATCCCAGTCCTAGCACGGAATCTACACCTGTCATATTTCAAAAATTAGAAGCATTATTAAAAGCAGGAAAATGGCGAGATGCAGATTTAGAAACTTGGAACTTGATGCTAAAGTTAACTAAACGAGAAAGGGAAGGATGGTTAAGAATTGAAGATGTGAAAAATTTTCCCAGACAGGAATTGCGGAAAATGGATCAATTATGGGTAAAATATAGCAATGGTAAATTTGGCTTTTCTGTACAAAAGCAAATTTGGCTGGAGTTGGGTGGTAAGTTGGATGGACTAGTGGACTGGGATACCTATATAAAGTTAGGCGATCGCGTTGGTTGGAGAAAAAATGGTGATTGGCTCAGTTACGATAGTTACACCTTTAGTACAAATGCACCAACAGGACACCTGCCGGAGTTTGGGGGGCGACGGTTGCAAGGGGAATGTGGAGCCGGTGTGGGGGGGTGTACTACTCTTTTCTCTTCTCTAGACTATAACCCATAAGCGTTATACAAGATTATAAGTATTTCTTATCAAGAAGTAAATAACCGATTTATTAGGCTTTGGGGATTTCATTACCTGTTAGGCAGTTGGTGTAGTATACCTGTAGTAAATTTGTGGGTTGGTATGAGTAAAAAACCTAACATAAACGTCAGGTTGCGCTGTCCCTTAACCCGACCTACAAAACATAGATTGAGTATTACCTGATACAGAAATATAGCGGTATGCACTTGAATGAGATACAGAATTTACCTAAAAAACTATACACTCTCATGACTTTCAACTCTGTTCCCTATTCCCTGTTCCCTGCTATAGCAGAAGCTTAAATTACCCTTTCCTAATGATCAGATTTTAAGACCCCAACATATATAATATACCCAATAGATATCTCCAGAAAAGACATTATGGAACTTATTTATGGGGGCAGGTCGAAGCTTATGGAATATATAGATGTCTGATTTTTCCGTTAAATTATCGCCCATAAGCTTCGCCCCTACAACTTATGACAAATTAATACATTATTAATACATTATATTTTGGAGAGGTCTAATATACCCAGAACCCCGACTTCTTTAAGAAGTCGGGGATCTAAAGTAGGACTAAATACTCATTAACGACGAATTTTTTTGGCTATACCAGGCCAATTTTGATCACCTTTTTGAATATTTCCAGGAATGTCTTTTTCCCAGCGTTTTTGAGTGTCTAAATTAACATTTAAGTACAGCTTACCGTTGACAATTTTCCAGGCATTAGGATCAATAGGTGCAGTATATCCTCTACTGACAGCCCAAGCACAAAATCCTCCATATTGAGGAGCGTATTTTTCAGGATTTTCAATAAATAAATCGCGGTTTTCGGCTGTGGAAAATCGCCAATTTACATCCTGCCATTTGTGGGTAAAATTACTATTACCTGGAATTGCCTTTGCTTGTTGAAAATAAGCAACGGCATCAAAACCTTTTAAAACAAAAGAGTCTTGGACATTAAACACTTTACTAGCGAGTTTTAAAGGGGCATTAGCGGGGATATTTTGCCCTTGAATAGCATTTGGATCAAAATTACTATTATCAGTAGGTTTAAGGCTGGGATTTAGGGTTGCGTTGGTAGAATCAGAACTACAACCTGAAGCTAATCCTACTATGAATATTGAGGATGTGATGAAGGCGAGAAAGTGTTGGTGATTCATAGAAATGTTTATTTTTCTAGCGAAATATAAAACTCCTTGTAGGGACAATTCATGAATTGTCCCTACATGAATTGTTTCTACATGAATTGTTTCTACATGAATTGTTACCACAAGTCTAATAGAAAGATGGAAAAGTGGCAAGAATTAATTTCTAAGAAATTCTCGGCCATTTACCTATCCATTCGCCACCGCGAAAACGCCACCGGGGAAATAATAACCGCATGACTACCCAAGCAGATAAGTAAACTGCTAACCACACTAAACCATAATGTTGAATAAATCTGGTTAGGTGAAATTCGGTTTTAGGAATATGAGGTAAACCGATATTGGCAATTATTAAACCTAGAAATACCCCTTCTATAACTCCTGCATAAAGTTGAAATATTCCCGGCCAGTCGTGGTCCCAGAGATATTTTTGCAGAAAATCGTATAGGATATCCCAAGCTATGCCAAATAAACCTACATAAAACACAACCCAAAAGTAAACTAAGTTGGAAGCAATGCCTAAATATCCTTGATAAAAAAGCAGGGAAACTAACATTCCCACTGTTGCTAATAAAAAAATTCGCGTTTGCCAGCGTCCGAATAAAGTTGGAGTCATAGTGTTGTTAGAAGTGTGGTTAAAGTGTGGTTAGAAGTGTTGTTAGAAATAATGTAAATTAAGGTTTTTGAAAGCAATTAAGGCTTTTGATTCAATGCCCATTTTAACCATTGCCAAAGGGAATAAATTCCTTGAATATAGCGGACTCCTGGAGCTTTTACAGCCGCCAAAGCCTCGATAGAACGATGGGCAGCATATTGTAGTCCTAAAAATGTGTCTACGGGGGCGTAGGGACCGCCTAAGGTGATAATTCCTGCCCCATATATGCGAGAACGATTATTTCGCAGTTTTTTGATTTCAAAGTTGTTTTCTACATGAAAACGTCCTTCTGGGTTAAAATCTAGGTCGTAATGCAGTATTAGGTCTTTTAAAAATGGACTTTCTAAAGGGTTAGAAACTAATCCTGTACAGTCAATCACAAAATCAGCAATTAGGGTTTTTGGGCCTTTGGCAGTGTTTATATGAGTAACAACTTGACCTTGGGAATTACGTTCTAGTTTGCTGACTTCAGCATGACGAATTTCATACCATCTGTTGGCTATTCCTTGACGAACAATGTCGCGCCATTTTTTGCGACTAGCTGTGGTTGTTCCCCCCCAAGCCTGTAATAATTCCCGTCGTCTTAACGGGTCAGCGGCTTCTAGCATTGTTCGCATATCACCGCCCCAAGTTCCTTTTGGCCAGTTAAAAGGTTGAAATTCCCAGTCATTTTCTACGTAGCGTTTAGCTTGCTCAAATTGATTACCTTTGCGCGGTTCTCGGTTTAAATGAATTACTTGAATATGTTTCATTTTTCGGGCTTCATAGAGCCTTTCTAATATTTGTGAGGCTACAATTCCCGACCCACGAAGGACAATAGTACCGCCTTTTTTTTCTAATTGTTGGTAAATATGATCATGGGGTTCATAACCTTGAACTACAGTTCTCTTATTTCCTGTTTCTTGGGGATATTGTTGACGATATTTTTCCAGGTCTGGTAATAGTTTAATTGCGGGATAACCTGTGCAGAGATGGACGTATTTAGCTAATAAAAATTGGTGATTTCCGTCTTCTTCATCAGAAGTGGAATATGCAATACAATAACGCCCGTCTTCTGTTTGTCGTAGACTGCGAATACTGCCATATTCTAACATTTTACCCCAACCAATGCGATCGCCTTCCCTATCCATAGACTCAAATACATCTTTACCGCGAGGGGTGTAAGTATCTGCATAAACAGGTTCGGCGAAAACTTGCCACAAAAATCCTAAAGCTGCACCAACTTGTCCAGAAAAGAAGGATCTCCAAGCATCTCTTAAAGCATATCCTGGCCACCCCCAAATATTATCAGGACAGGAATCTGAACCAGAACGAATCCTTTTATATCGGGGAATTTGACAGTTTCTCAGTAGGCTTTCATAGCGTTTATAAGGTTTGTCTTGAACACTCAAAACTTTAATATTTTCTGGTTTAACTCCCGCAATTCTCAACATATCCACCCAAACAAAACTGCCCATTCCTCCCCCACAGGCTACATATTCTGTTTCTCTGACTGAAACACCACTCCGACGAATAGCTTCTAAGGAAACTTTTTCTGCATTCCAAAAGTTGAGATTATAGGGAAAACCCGCTGGTTGACTAGGTAGAGCGTTAGGAGTTTGCTGTTCTAAAGCATCTGTATAAGGATTAAAGATGATAGTTGATGGAGAATCTGTTGATTTCTGCACCCTAGATGCAGGAATAATCTCAGATTGGGGGTTAAAAATTGTGGACGTATTTTCAAATACAGACGTACTTTCAAATACAATGGTAGCATCGTCATCGCTCTGGAGGATAACGGTAATAGTGTAATTACTTATTCCCAGTATATCCCCACTTTTTAACGTCCGACGTTCTTTAAGTAGTTTTTGACCGTTGATTCTAGTACCATTGGTACTTTTGTCTTCTAAATAAACCTGATTGTTTTCTAAGGTAATTTGAGCATGAAACTGAGAAATTTCTCTATTAGAGTCTAATAAAACTACAGGAGCAACGGTTTCACCATTGATAACCGCAGGAAGTTGGGTCATTTTTCGTCCGATAGCTACTGGCAGGTTAAAAACCTGTTCTTCTGGCTCCTGTGTCAGTTTATTTTCGGAAATCAGTTTGATTTGCATGGTTTCAATTTTAGCTTTTAGAACTTGATATCATATTACACATCTTGTGAAAATTATGGTAGGGACAATTCATAAATTGTCTCTAGAACAGGTTTCAAGTTATACAGATTTAATGACTACAAGAGGTCTATTGATAATACAAAAGTTCTGATCTCAAATCAGCCACAGTATTGAAAGTTGAAGGAAGCAAATTCTGACGTAGAATGTATAATCTACCCGGTCTTAGCCCGGAGAGTGTCAACAAACTAGGTTATTTCCACAGTGATTAATGAAATTTTAGTAAAAATCCGTGCTGTTCTCCTGCAAGATCAACGTTCACCTTTAACTTTTAGTGTCCCTAATTTCCTATCAATTATTCTGTTTAGTAGTCTAGTAGTGACAAGTTTAATATGGGTAATAAGTGAACTTAAATGGTTACAAAATAGTGAGTTAAGCATTTATGATCAGATGTTGCGTTCGCGCCCTCCAGAACCTCCTGATAACAGAATTTTATTAGTGACAATTACTCAAGAGGATCTGAACAGGGAAAAATGGCCTTTATCCGATCAAACTATTAATAAATTACTAAAAAAATTAGAGTCTTATCAACCCCGTGTCATTGGGTTAAATATTTATCGCCATGAACAAAAAAATTTAGCTGCTAATCTCAAAAAGCAAAATCAAATTATTGCCACTTGTTTATTAAGTAATATTGATAGATCAGAAGTTGCCCCACCTGCCAATTTTCCTATAGATAACATCGGTTTTGATGATGTAGTGACCGATAACGCAGTTGATCAAGTTATCCGTCGTGGTTTATTATTTGTTGATTATACAACAGAAGATCATCAATGTAAAACTAGATTTTCCTTTGCTGCGTTATTAGCTATTATTTATTTAGAAAAACAAGGTATTGAATATAGTTTTACTGAAAAACAAGAATTACAAATAGGTAAAACTATATTTCCCCGCTTATATAAAGACGCAGGTAATTATCAAGATACAGATGACGATGGCTATCAAATTTTATTAAATTACCGTCACCCGAATCACCTAGCCCAACAAGTTACTCTCACACAAGTTCTCACAGATCAAGTTAACCCCAATTGGGTAAAAGATCGCTTAGTAATTATTGGAACTACTGCCGCTAGTGTACATCCTGGTTACTATACACCTTATAGCAATTTATCAGACCAACCAGCGAGAATGCCTCGTGTTTTTATTCATGCCCAAATAGCCAGCCAAATTATTAGTGCAGTTCTCGATAATAGACCTATAATATATTACTTTCCAGATACTTATGAATGGTTATGGATTTGGATTTGTTCTATTGTAGGTGCTATTGTAGCAAGGCAATGGCGACATCCTTTACTATTAATAATAGTAGAATTTTTTATTATTGTTAGTATTGTAGGAATTGCGGCTGGTTTGTATTTGCAAGCAATATGGATACCTTTATTTACTCCTTCTTTAGCTTTAGTTATTACTAGTGTTGCTGTCATGGGTTACACGACTTATCAAACTCAAAAACAAAATCAAGCTATTCTGCTGCAAGTTGAAAAACAACAAGAAGCTATTGCTCAAATCAGCTTAATATTGGATCAATCGACACAACTGCCATCGGATTTTAACAACTTTGATTTTTCAGAAATATCAACATTCAAAACTGATGATTTACTTTTAGCAGGGCGTTATAAAATCTTAAATACCCTTGCTTCTGGTGGTTTTGGATGTACTTATTTAGCAGAAGATACACAACAAAAAGGTAATCCTATTTGTGTAGTTAAACAATTAATGCCCGCCCGTAGAGATACAAGATTTATGGACGTTGCCCGTAGATTATTTAATACGGAAGCGGAAATTTTAGCAGTAGTGGGAAAACATGATCAAATTCCTAAATTGTTTGCTTCTTTTGAAGAGAATAAAGAATTTTATTTAGTTCAAGAATATATTATTGGACATACTTTAAGTGAAGAACTACCCCCAGAAACAGGTGTTAAAAGTGAAGCTTATGTTGTAGATATGTTGAAAGAAATTTTAGAAATTTTATCATTTATCCATCAACACCGTGTAATTCATCGGGATATTAAACCTACAAATATTATCAGACGTACTCAAGATAATCGCTTGGTGTTAATAGATTTTGGTGCTGTCAAATTAATTCAACCACGAATAGAAGGAGAAACGGAATTAGCTACTGTTGCTATCGGCACAAGAGGTTATTCACCACCAGAACAATTTGCCGGTCATCCCCGCTTATGTAGTGATATTTATGCTTTAGGTATGATTGGTATTCAAGCTATTACAGGTATACCTCCCCAAGAACTACCAGCAAATCCCGAAACTGGTAATATTATGTGGCGAAACAGAATTAATGTTAGCGATGAATTAGCAAGGATTTTAGATAAAATGGTTTGTTATCATTTTGGCGATCGCTATCAGTCTGCTACCTCAGTTATTCAAGATTTGAAGTCATTAATAATTCGTAATTCGTAATTCGTAATTCGTAATTCGTAATTGGCAGCATCCCAAATGCGTAAATTTATTTTTATCTATGGAAATAATATGCCCCAAGGCTTAATATGATTGAACCGCAAAGGGCGCAAAGGACACAAAGGTAAGAAAGTTTAAGAGATTTTTAGTGTTGCTGTGGTTATTTTTTGACAATTGGGATGCTGCCTCGTAATTTGTAATTATGAATTACTACGTATATAGTAAAAATTATTACTGATACTTTTTATTGTATAAGTCTTATCTAATCTTTTTTATATATATATAAATATAAATATATAATGCAAATTTTTACATTAAACTATGCAAATAATACATAAGTAAATTTCTATGTTTACGATTAGAAACTATTAGGATTAGAAACTATAATGAATATTATTTTTTTGTTAAGGTTCTCCCAAAAGGAAATTTGAGTAACTTTCAAAACATAAATAGTATCAAAAATCACGTTATTACAATAAATAATGTGAAGTAATTCGGTGCATAGGAACAAAAACAAGTGTTGAAGAAATTTGTGATGATTGGGGTTTTAACCCTATGTTTGTTAGTATTCCCACTCATGGGTAATGCCTTAGCCCAAGGAACAAATACACCAACTGCTCCTGATACTGGAGATACGGCATTTGTGCTGATCTCATCGGCACTGGTATTGTTGATGACACCTGGATTAGCATTTTTTTATGGTGGGTTTGTGCGATCGCGCAATATCCTCAACACCTTAATGATGAGTTTTGTGTTGATGGCCATTGTCGGAGTCACCTGGGTTTTGTGGGGTTATAGTTTGTCCTTTGCTCCTGGTTTACCCTTCATCGGTGGCTTACAGTGGTTAGGGTTAAACGGTGTCGGTTTAGAAACAAGCGGATATTTGCAAGGTTCAGCCCCGGAAGAAATAGTTTCTTATGCGGGAACAATACCCCATCAAGCATACATGATTTATCAAGCCATGTTTGCAATTATTACTCCAGCCTTAATTTCTGGGGCGATCGCCGAACGGATGAGTTTCCGCGCTTATTGCTTATTTGTGCTATTGTGGTCAACCTTTATCTACACACCCCTAGCGCATGCGGTCTGGGCAAAAGGTGGATTTTTGGGCTTATACGGTGGTTTAGGCGCTCTTGACTTTGCTGGTGGTACAGTAGTGCATATTAGTTCAGGAGTTTCTGCACTGGTAGCAGCCACAGTTCTCGGACCTCGGAAAAACCACCCAGATCGTCTGAGTCCACCCCATAACGTCCCCTTCATTTTATTAGGTGCTGGCTTACTTTGGTTTGGCTGGTTTGGCTTTAACGCTGGTAGCGCCTTATCTGCGGGTAGTATTGCCACAGTAGCCTTTGTTGCTACCAACACCTCAGCCGCCGCTGGTGCGTTAATGTGGCTAATTTTAGAAGCAACCCTGAGAGGAAAACCCACCGCCGTAGGTGCTGCTACAGGTGCAGTAGCAGGTTTAGTTGGTATTACTCCCGCCGCAGGATTTGTCACACCCTTAGCAGCAATATTAATAGGTTCTATTACTTCTCTTGTTTGCTTTTATGCTGTAAGCTTCAAGCACAAATTGAATGTAGATGATGCCTTAGACACCTATCCTGTACATGGTGTGGGTGGAACATTAGGAGCAATTTTAACCGCCATCTTTGCTAGTACCGAAGTCAACCCAGGCGGGAAAGATGGGCTATTACGTGGTAATTTTGGGGAAATATTTGTAGAATTGGCAGCGATCGCCATAGCTTATATCATCGCGGCTGCTGGTACATGGATCATCCTCAAATTTATTGATGCTACCATTGGTCTGCGTGTAAAAGAGGAAGCAGAAAACCAAGGTTTAGATATCCACGAACACGGAGAAGAAGGTTATAACTCCGAGTTTGGCGATCGCATTAACGTTTATAGTGATAGGTGATAGGTGATAGGTGATAGGTGATAGGTGATAGGTGACTGGTGACTGGTGACTGGTGACTGGTGACTGGGCTATTAATCTTCCCCATCTCCCCATCATTCCACCTCCCCTGTTTACTCAACAATTGGTTATTTTTTATTTGCAAGTCCGTGAGATCCCCAGCTTCTTAAAGAATTTGGGGACTTTATCATTTAAGATTCAAAGGCCAAATTACTAAATTTTTGTAAACTTGATGTAAATTGAACTTACTCGGCATTAACTGACCACAGAATAAATTTTCAAGGTTTAATTTTGAATTTTTAATTTTTTAATCGTGTCCACTTCCGCAAAACCATTTCCAATCTGGGGATTTTTCTTACTGGTGACAAATGGTATCCTGATGTTAGCCATCATTTTACTGATTTGGCGACAGCAGAAATTGACCACCGCCTTTGCAACTAGCACTCCCCCACAACCAGTCAACCTCAACCCTCAAAACCAAGCTTTCATACCAGAGTTAGGACCACGTCATAAACTAAATTACCAACAATGGCTAAAAATTCTTAAACAAGAAGCCAAAGTAGCAGCCGAAAAACCGCCAGAAAAATTAACCATATTAGCTGGAGACTCTTTAAGTTTATGGTTTCCACCTGATTTATTGCCAGAAGGCAAAAATTGGTTAAATCAGGGAATTTCTGGTGAAACTAGCGAAGGATTATTAAAAAGATTAGAGTTATTTGACCGTACCAAACCAGAAGTCATTTTAATCATGATTGGCATTAATGACATGATTCGCGGCGTAGGTGATGAAGAAATTTTAGCCAATCAAAAACAAATCATCCGTTATCTACGCAAAAAGCACCCCAAAGCCAAAATTGTTCTACAGTCGATTTTGCCACATGGGGGAGAAGAAGCAACTTGGGAAGGACGGGAAAAACTATTAGCTATTCCTAACAGTCGTATTCGCAAGTTAAATGAGGAACTAGAAAAAATAGCGAATCAACAAAAAATTAAATATGTTAACTTACATCCCTTGTTCACTGACAAGCAAGGTGATCTGCGTCGAGAATTTAGCACCGACGGTTTACACCTCAATTCCCAAGGTTACACAGTCTGGCGCACTGCATTGCAGATTTACAATGAACAGGGAATAGGGAACAGGTGACAGGTGACAGAAAAGAAATCATCACTGTCATTATCTCAAAGAGTGTTTAAATGTGATAACTGTGGCTTTGAGATTGACAGAGATTTAAACGCTGCGATTAATTTAAAACAAGAAGCGGTCAGATTGATCGTGTTAGCCTGTGAACTAGATAGTGCCGACACTTCTAGGGTTAAACAGGAAGAAAAAGCCAACTTTTGTTAGCATTAGTTAGCTTTTTTGTATCGGACAATATTAGCTTTTGCCTATTGCCTATTGCCTATTCCCTATTCCCTATTCCCTATTCCCTTCTTTCCCAGTCCCCAATCACCAATCACCACATTAACTGAATTGTGTCTTGGCAAGAGAAAATAAGAAATATTGATTTTAGCAGACAACACAAAATGGATACCAAAGCTTTTAAACGTAGCCTCCAACATTCAGAAAATTACAATCGGAAAGGATTTGGACATAAAGCAGAAGTGTCCACTCAGTTGCAGTCTGAGTATGAAAGTAGCTTAATTCAAGAGATACGCGATCGCAACTACATCCTTCAAAGAGGTAATGTTACTATCCGACTAGCACAAGCATTTGGATTTTGCTGGGGTGTAGAACGTGCCGTAGCAATGGCCTATGAAACTCGTCAGCACTTCCCCACAGAACGCATCTGGATCACCAACGAAATAATTCACAATCCTTCTGTGAACCAACGGATGCAAGAAATGGAAGTCCAATTTATTCCTGTTGAAGCTAATAAAAAGGACTTTTCTGTTGTCGATCAAGGTGATGTAGTCATTCTGCCCGCCTTTGGTGCCAGCGTCCAAGAAATGCAAATTTTACATGATAAAGGTTGCCAAATTGTTGATACAACTTGTCCTTGGGTTTCCAAAGTTTGGAACACAGTTGAAAAACACAAAAAAGGCGAATTTACCTCAATTATTCACGGTAAATACAAACACGAAGAAACCGTTGCTACCAGTTCCTTTGCAGGTAAATATCTGATTGTTTTGAATTTACAAGAAGCCGAATATGTGGCTAACTATATCCTCAATGGTGGCAACCGTGAGGAATTTTTAACCAAGTTTGCTAAAGCTTGTTCTGCTGGATTTGATCCTGACAAAGATTTAGAAAAAGTGGGTATTGCCAACCAAACAACCATGCTCAAAGGTGACACCGAAAAAATTGGTAAACTCTTTGAGAAAACCATGATGCAGAAATATGGACCTGCTGCATTAAATCAACATTTCCAAAGTTTCAACACCATCTGCGACGCTACCCAAGAAAGACAAGATGCCATGTTGGAATTAGTCGAACACAATTTAGATTTAATAGTAGTAATTGGTGGATTTAATTCCTCGAATACTACACAATTACAACAGATAGCTTTTGACCGCAATATTCCTTCCTATCACATTGATAGCGTTGAGCGTATTCTCTCAGCTAACGCCATCGAACATCGGCAATTAACTGGAGAATTGACAATAGCAGAAAACTGGCTACCGGAAGGAGAAATAGTTGTTGGTGTCACCTCTGGAGCTTCTACACCTGATAAAGTTGTAGAAGATATCATTGAGAAAATTTTTGCTTTAAAAGCAAACTGGTAAGTAGATCAACATAATTAAACATAAAATGTTGAAAAGCTAGATACCCGACTTTTGACAGAAGTCGGGTATCTGGATATTACGCTATTTTCCAATCATCAATCACCGATCATCAATCACCAGCTATTTAGACCACATTCCGCACCCACAACTGTCACACCCCAAGGAAATGGATGTATTTAGTACATAGGAACTAATTGCTGAGAAGATTTGTTAAAGCTTAATAGGAATTATTACTATTTAGATAGAGATACGTTCTTGTTTCATTGACTCTACATTAGATTCCGAAAAGCCCTTATGTCAAGCCTGATTGAGATGCTCTTACCCTGCACATCAGGGATATTTATTCTGGTTGTATTAAAAATCTCTTAACAGTATTAACTCTTTATTTTGATATTGAAGAAAACAAAGATAAAATAGAAGAGTCCTTGGTTGAAGCAAAAAAATATTTAGCCCTTTTGTTAATCTACACTAAAAGTATAAAAGAATTTAAGGAAATTCAGAAAGATATATATTTATTTACCATAGGTGAATACAAAGAGGTTATAGAAGAGGCCAATAAAAAAGGCTTAAAACTTTCAGTTAGATATGCGTCTATCCAAGAAGCATCCATAAGAGATATCCGTCTTGCATCAGATATAATACTGAAAAAAATTCTTGAAACAGCACCAAAAGATAAAAGACTATAATTTCTTTGACACTTGCAATTTTTTATATATTTACTTTGAGGGAATACGAGATAATATAGAAACATCTTCTAGTGAAAAACATCATGCAAGCATACAAACTCAAAGGAAAAATTGATTCATCTGGTAACTTAGTAATTACCGACCCCCTGAATTTACCTCCTGGAGATGTAGAAATTGTAGTTTGGCAAGCCACTGAAACGCTTGATAATACCACAACCCCAGCAAGTGAACCAGCACCAGAAACACCAAAGAGAAAATCTAGGATAAAAGCATTTGAGGGTTTATTTGAAAATGCCCCACCTGTTCCAGCAGACTTTGATCCAGATCAAGCTAAATATGAATATTTAAAGGAGAAATATAACCTGTGAAAATCCTGCTAGATACTAATATCATCATTGATAATGCCCTAGAAAGAGAGCCTTTTTGGAATGTAAGTGAACAAGTTTTATCACTGATTGAACAAGGGAAAATTGCAGGTTATATTTCAGCTTCAACTTTTAGTGATTTGTATTATATCATCCGTAAAGCCAGAGGTCGAGATTGGACGCTTACCTATTTAAATCAGTTAGTTACTTTCTGTCAAATTGCCACGGTAAATCAGGCTGCAATTACAATGGCTTTCACAACCAATTTTAAAGATTTTGAAGATGCCATTCAATACTCCACTGCTGTAGTTAATCAATTAGATGCGATTATTACCCGTAATTCTCAAGATTTCCCCGTAGTTACACCGCGAATTCTTACTCCTGACCAATTAATTGAGGAATTAACCAACTCTCCTTGATTGATTTAAACTAATTTTGGATTTTAGACCGACCTTAAACATCCAATCCAAAATAAGAGTGGTTTAGTAGAGAATTTTAATAATATAATTTTATCCTGATAATCTCAATACATGATTTTAACTTATGCTTATCTAAAAATAAAGTTAAAAACGCCATGAAAATTTCAGAACATTAATTTGATTAATGAGCTAAATAGTCCAATTAAAATATGCTTATCATCATTGAAATATTCTGGTTTTGCTCCTGCACCAATTAAGTGTTCACAAGCGATTAATTCAAAGAATTTTGGGAACATATATAAAGGCTGTGACATCATGCTTAAACCGTTTAAAATCATCGCCTTTACTACCTGACCTGCACTGACTTTTTCTTCTGGTTCTGATCCTAGTAAATTATTAATTATTTCTACTATCCCTAAATGGTCTATCTTCTTCAAATCAAGGTCTTTTACATTAAACATGACAACAGAAACTCCACCAAAGTATCTATTTCAATTTTCTCATTTTTCTGTTGAGTCAACACATTTTTTTAGTTTTTTCATCGTAATTGAGGATAAACTTTTCAATGATTTTGAACTCAGTTTTCTATCAAAATAACCTAAGAACCAATAATTTTATACTTAGTTGTATTTGTTAACTGTATCTCTATCTAAATAGTAATAATTCCTATTAAGCTTTAACAAATCTTCTCAGCAATTAGTTCCTATGTACTAAATACATCCATTTCCTTGGGGTGTGACAGTTGTGGGTGCGGAATGTGGGATTTGGCATTTTGGCAATCATCCACTAAAGTAACCTGATATATTACAGAAATTACCAAGATGTTTTTCATTATTATACCTTGGACGGGTTAAAACCCGTCTCTTTTGTCATTGTAATATTTGCCATTTTGGCAGAAACTCAAAAATTAATTGTGCTAGATTAATCAAAGTTGCAGAGATTAATCTATGAATCAAACAATTTACACGGTTTAAATTACCGTTTTTATTGTTGATGTCATTGACAATCCTGACAACCTATTGAATGTTATTTCTACTATTTTTTTTATATTCCAAGGTGTATTGCCACTTTCAAGCTATTAGTGCGGACGGGATAACCCCCGTCCTTTTTTATTTGGGGTAATTAACTGAATTTTTGGCAACCGGATCATCTATTATCAGTTTTTCGCATATTTGCATACATCCTCTGGGAAGATGCAGCCACAAAACCAGACAGGTTAAATTACTTTGGGATGTTGTTATGCACTGGATTTATAGCGAGGTTTGGTTAACCACCAAACCTTTTTTGTGTGTCAACATTAAGACCCACATTCCGCACTTCAAAAAGTAGTATGATTTAACTACAGTGATGGTCAATTAAAACTTATGATTTTAACAATTACGTATCAAGTACAAAGGGGAGATATATCACTTAATACTCATAGGAATAGGAAAAATTAACCAACTTATATCTAAAGTATTAAAATATCTAAAGTATTAAAATATCTAAAGTATTAAAAACCAATGACTGATGATTACTCTCCTGCTTACCGATGGGAAATTTTCCACTACACCCCGTTTTATGGTAAAAATTAAATTGACAACAAAAAACATCAATAGTAATCATGAGTCTAATTTGGCAAGTTGATTTTTATCGCAGTCCCCAAAAAGATACAGCAGGACAGATATTATGGGATTTATTGATTTGTGATCCAAGTCGTAACTTTGAATATATCGCTACCTGTCCCCAGTCACAAGCAAATTCAAATTGGTTAACAGAACATTTTAAACTAGCAGCTAAGGAAAAATTACCTGATATTATTCAAGTTTTTCGTCCTCAAGCTTTAAGTTTAATTACAGCAGCAGCGAATAATTTAGAAATTGAAATTGAAATTGAAGCTACCCGTCGCACTCAAGCGTTAAAACAATGGTTGCAAGAAAAGCAATATTCCTTAGTTATTGATAAACCACCACCAACACCATTACCAGAAAATCTCTGGGGTGAAGAATGGCGTTTTGCAAATATTCAAGCTGGTGATATTATTGATGAATTTGCAGATCGTCCGATTCCTGTTTTACAAATACCAGAATTTCTACAACCAATTAATTTAGGTTTAGCTTCAACTGTTCCTATTCCCGGTGTGATAATTTATGGTGGTAGACAATCTCTGCGTTTTGCAAGATGGTTACAAGAAACTAACCCTGTGAGTTTAAATTATATTCCTGGTTCACCTGATGGGTTAATTTTAGAAGCAGGTTTAGCAGATAGATGGATTTTAGCAACTTTTGAAGATGCAGAAGTTACAGCAGCAGCAAAAGTTTATGAACAACGCAAACAATTAAGTAAAGGTTTGCATTTTTTATTGGTACAACCTGATGATTCAGGGATGACTTTTAGCGGTTTTTGGTTGTTAAAAGAGGAACAGTAAAATTATTTGTAATGCAAGTCAATATTCTGACTCCTGACTCCTAAATTCTGAAATTATTTCCTCAATTCGTGCATACTTCTGACAATTTTGGTAACTATATTTCTAGGTGCAAATCTCACGGATCTAGCTAATATTTGATTTCTAATTCCGGGAATAGCAATAGTTTTATTTGCCATTAAACTATCATAACCAATTTTAGCCACACTTTCAGTTGTCATCATCCTATTAACATGAGAAATTTTTGATTCTTCCATTGCTGCGGATTTTTGAAATTTGGATGCAGTAGGACCAGGACAAAGTGCGGTGACAGTGACACCTGTACCTTCTAATTCATTAGCGATCGCCTCTGAAAATGATAACACATAAGCTTTACTAGCAAAATAAACCGCCATCAAAGGACCAGGTTGAAATGCAGCAACAGAAGCAACATTTAATATCTTCCCATGTCCTTGACTAATCATATCCTTGAGGAATAATTTAGTTAAATGGGTGAGACTGACAATGTTAATTTGTAACAATTTCAGTTCTTGTGTCAGGTCAGTTTCGCTAAATACTCCATAAGTACCAATTCCAGCATTATTCACTAATACATCAATCTTAATTCCTGCTGTTTGTAACTCGTTAAATATTTCCTCTGGAGATGTAGATATAGATAAATCCTTAACTAATATTTTTACAGAGATACCCAATCTATTAATAAAATCATCAGCAATTGTTATTAACTTTTCTGCATCTTTATCTATCAACACCAAGTTGTAACTATGTCTAGCAAAAATATAAGCTAATTGATAGCCAATTCCGTGTGCTGACCCTGTAACAAGTACATTTTTTTGTCGAGATTTATGTTGATTTTCCATTTGATTTAATAATTAATTTTACTTTTGTTTATGCGAATTACCATTAAAATAACATTATGCAAAATGAAGTTTGTAACAATTACATTAACTTTATTAGTTATCAATTTGAAAATCTGTATTTTTTGATTCATTATTGATTGACAAATGTTTATAAAGCATGAAATACTAATTATTGTTTTCATTAATTGTTTAATTAAATACAGATATGCAAGCAAGTTTTTTAAGTGCAGTTGTTCTACCTCTATCCTTAGCGATCATTATGTTAGGGATGGGATTATCTCTTGTCCCTGAAGATTTCCAACGAGTAACAAAATATCCCAAAGCAGTCGCTATTGGTTTGTTCAGTCAATTAATTTTGTTACCTATTATTGGTTTTATCATTGCTAAAGTTGTACCGATGCAACCTGTAATTGCAATGGGGTTAATGATAGTTGCATTGTGTCCAGGGGGAGTATCATCAAATATTATTACGTTTCTTGCTAAAGGTGATGTTGCACTTTCTGTCACTCTCACTGCTTTTAGTAGTTTAATTACAGTGTTTACAATTCCCATTTTTGGCAACCTTGCATATCAACATTTTATAGGTGAAAGTGCTACCATTGCTTTACCTATTTTACCGACAATCTTACAAATTTTTATCATGACTATTGTTCCTATTTCTATGGGAATGATAGTGAGAAAATTGTTTCCTCAATTTGCAATTTCTTTGGAAAAAGTAACCAACCGTCTTGCAGGAGGATTATTAGCTTTAATTATTCTTTTGTTAGTTATTCGTGAGTGGGAAAAACTACCTGGTTTTATTGTTCAAGTCGGTGTTGCTGTTGTTTTGTTGAATACTATTTCTATGTTTTTGGGGTTTTATGTGAGCAAACTTTTAAATCTAAAACCTGCTCAACAAATCTGTATAGCGATTGAAGTCGGGCTACAAAATGGTACACTGGCTATAGCTATTACTGCGGGGATTCTGAATAATCCTGATATGGCCATACCGGCAGCAGTTTACGCTTTATATATGTATGTTACAGGTTTTCTGGCTATTTTGTATGGGAGAAAGTTAGCTGAAATTCAATCTGCATAATTTATCATCGTTGGGGTTAAACAACATATTGCTTCCCCACCGAATCGGTATTTTATTCAGTTTTCTAACTTAATGGTTCTGTAAAACCAAACTTGTTAAAAATCCAATGATACCATTCTTGATGAGTGGTAATAAAGGTTAGTGCTGTTTCTAAGTCAACATCTAAATCTTTGTTATAAATACTAACAATTAAATCATATATTAAATCAAATAAAATTCTATCTTGTCTATTGAATAAAATAAACTTCCCATTGGTACTATTTTCTAGTTGTTTAATTCTTTCTCTCCCCACTTTACCCGTAATTTCTTCTTGACGTTCATCTCTGATTAAAATAAACTGGGAATTAGGATTATTAATAACTAATTGATTAAAATTACTAATGCGAGTTGTAAAGGAAGTACCACTAACTTCTAAAAATGCCATTACATGATATTTAGTTCCTCTTTCTATCACAATATGTTCTGGTAATACCTTTTTACCAAAACGATATTGTGTTAATTTGAATGACTGAATGTGAGTTAAAGCTTCAGCAATATTCCTCAATTTACCCATATCATCACTATCACTAATAATAATTGCGTTATGATATTTATTTTCTAATTCTGTACGACGTTGTTTGAGATATTCAATTACTGGATTTTCAGAACTGCTAGAATTGACATTTTCACTCGGTGAATATTTTGCTAAATTTGATAATTTATCCTGTAAGGTGCTAAAATCAGCAGTCTTAGATAATTGAGTACCTTGAATTAATTGGTTTAAAACTTCTATGATTGTATTTTGCTGTTGTTGTAAAAATTTTAATTGTTGTTCTATTTTTTCATTTTGATCTAATTCTCTAATTGCTTTTCTCTCATCTGGTAAAGGAATATTGTTCACTCTCAAATCATAGTATTTAGCAGCACGGTTTAAAGCAGCACGAATGGGTGTTTTACTTAAAATATCTTCCAAATCTTCAGACGTAAATAACTGTTCTAAGGAAATATCTAAAGTTTGCATTTTTACTTTGAGAATAGCTTTAATTTCTCCTTCGGTCAGTTGACGCAAAGCAATTTGATATTGCGATATTCTCCCAATAATAGATTGATCAAATGTTGTTTGCAACTTTTCCCATCTATCAGGAAATAAGTTCAAAATAATTAAACTATAGGACTTACGCATTGACAGAATCAACCAAATATGAGGTATGGGTTTCGGGCATTTTAACGTGATTTTTTAATTATTTTTGGGCGATCGCTATTGATCGGAAGTTAATCGCCAAAAGCCTGAAACGACGGATTTTCGTTCATGCACATCATGGTGAATTTGTACAGTGCGTAAGTCCTAAACTATTGGGAACATGAGTAAAAATCTCTTTTATTGCTTCCCCAAAATTCCATAAAATATCTTGGTTGTGAGGAAGTCCTAAACCTTCTAATTGATCAAAAATAATAATTAGCGGTTCATCTAAAGTGGATAATTTACCTAACACGGAAATTGCTTCTAAAGAAAATGCTTCTTTACTAATTTCCTCTCCCCAATTTGGTAAATCCACCTTTTCTGCTTCTTCATCAGTTAACATATTTCCTGCTAACCAACGAGTGCTAATATTTCTGTAGTTATAATCTGTATAACTGCAATATTTTACCATTCCTTTAATGATAGATAAAGCAAAACTTCCTGCTGCGTAATTATTCATCCACCATTCATTAATAGTCTTTTCTATATATTGCCAATATTCCCGTTTACGTTGAGTATTGTCTTTACCTAAAGCATTGATGTCATGATCTTCTAAATCATATAAAGCTTTTAAAATATCTATGTCTTTTTGTTTGACTTCTCTATCAGATAAACTAACTATTTTTCTAAAGGTGTTAATCATTAAAGAATCTAATTGATTTAAATTTCCTACCTTTTCGACCAAAGATTCTAAAATTCTACTGTAGATATGATAAAGTATAGATTGAGAATTATTAGGTTGCCGAATAAATAATAATCGGTTGCTTGTTAATCTTTCATGGGTAAGTCGCATCATTAAATGAGTTTTCCCTGTTCCTGGTTCTCCAATAACAACAACTCCTTTACTTTGATGATTGGGATCTAATTTGATGTTATTTAATGCAGTTTGTAAAATCTGAAATTGTTGATGATAAGTATCAGGATAATCGGGATGATTTTGGAATGGTGTATCAACGCGACTACTACTAAATGGGTTAGGTTGTTTTTTCAGATTTTCTAACATGATTCTTTGATAAAGATGATAGGTAAATATGGCATCATAACGCGCACTATGCGCCATATCAGGATTAAAATATAGATGATGATGATCTTTTAAATTCAAATATTTACACAAATATTCTAAAGAATAACTTTCTAAATTTGGGAAACAGTCTTTAGCTAAAATCCAAGTACAATCAAACTTTAATTTATGTTGTAAGTTCTGCCAGGATAAACCAACTTGTTGGCAACTGTGTTTGAGGATTTCTATATCATGTTCTGCATAGTGACAGATGATTTTTTTATCTTCAACAATAGTCAAAAATTCTGTTAATAAAGTTTTCAAACTTTTGGTATTGAGAACATTTTGAAAGCCATGATAACTACCATCACAAAAACCTTCATAAATTACCACACCTTGACTATCAACTATCGCTAATTCCGTAAGATATGGCTTACCTTCAGTATCTAAAATAACGAAATCCATATTGATGAAACTCTGAGTATTGTTTTAACGCTTGTGATAATTACATCATAAGCTATAAAATACTCAGTAGGCAATTAAACAAATACAGTAAATTTCATTTTAGTTATGTAAAATTTAAAACTCCCTTAGCGGGCAAGATGCCCGTACCACAAGAGTGTTATAATTTGTATCTATAACTTGATTAACCTAGAGTTTCCTATAAATCTTACTTTCTCTTTGCGCCTTTACGCCTTTGCGTGAGACAATCATTTATAATGTCTGATAACTTCAGCAACAGACCAAGCTTGAGCGATCGCACCTCTAGGAGTATGGGGTGCATCACCATCAAAAATTTCCGAAATTGAACCTAAACAACCATTAGATGAAAAATGATCTAACAACGGTTTCCAGTCAAAAGGTAAGGGTGTTTCAGGATAAAAACGCTCCCAAGCTCGAATATAAGCACCGATCAACCAAGTCCAAACCGTACCTTGATGATAAGCGCGATCGCGTTTTTGCGGACTTCCTTCACATTTTCCCTGATATTCTGGATCACTAGGATCAAGACTGCGTAAACCATAGGGAGTTAATAACCGCGAAGTTGCTAAGTCTAAAACTTTTTGTCCTTGCTGTTGGGAAAAAGCACAATGATGTAAAGATAAAGCTAAAATAGCATTGGGGCGAATTTGGGAATTACGACTATCCTCTAAATCAATGAGATCATATAAATAACCTAACTGGGGATGCCAAAATTTTTGTAAGGATATTTTTACCAGTTCTGCTTGTTGTTGATAACGTTGTTTTTGATTGATTAAACGACTAGAATGATCTATATATTCATGACTTAAATGTTCTGACCATTTACTTAACCAACATAAAGCAGAATACCATAAAGCATTAATTTCCACTGCTTTACCGCAACGTGGTGTTACAGGTATTCCTTCTACCAGTGCATCCATCCAAGTTAACGCTACATCTTGAGCATCCCAAGACACTAAACCATCAATAGCATCAACTTGAATATTATAACGAGTACCGCTAACAAAAGCTTTATGAATTTGCTGCACAATAGGAAATTGTTCTAACAAAAATTGCCAATCTTGAGTAGTTTCTAAATAAAGTCCTAAAATTTCAATCCACCATAAAGCAGCATCAATACTATTATAAAATGGTTCGTTATCTACATCAGGAAAAGTATTCGGTATGAGTCCATGACGACAGTAACTCCCAAAGGTTTTTAACAGTCCTTTAGCAATTTCAAAACGTCCTGTTACTAATGTTAATCCTGGTAAAGCAATTAATGTATCTCTTCCCCAATCATTAAACCAATGATATCCTGCAATTACCGTAGGACTGGCTATGGAATCACGATAAACTATAAATTGATCACTGGCTTTGAGTAGTTGTTTTTGAATAGGTGATAGGTGACAGGTAACAGGTGACAGTAAAGAAGAAAGTGTTAAGGAAGAATTTTCACCCCATTTTCCCGTCTCCTCATTTCCCCACCCAAAAATCTGCGCTATTCTTGCTTGTTCTGTTACTACTGCTTCTGTAAAACTATCAGGTGAAAAATTTTCTTGGGAGTCGGGGAAACCTACTTTAGCTTCTAGGGTGACTGTATCTCCTGGTTGCAAGTTTACGGTTAAATAACCAGGACTATATAAATCTTGGCGATCGCCTAATCCTCTTTTTGTTTCTGCTGGTAAACTATAATTCCAATACCATAACCCATCTACTTGATATTTGCCCTGGGTCCATCGTAAATGCCAAGGTGTACCAAAGTTACCACAAAAGTTATCCCAGTTATTCATTTGTAAACACAGTATATTTTGATGGAGTAATTGGGAAAACTGGATTTTTTTGTTACCTATTTGTTGATGGTGAAAATTGCGATCGCCTATAAACAACCTTAACCTTAAAATCCCTTCCTCTTTCCCCTCATACCGATATTCAATCAAAACTCTTTGATTATTGCTACAGACCTTTACCCTATCCCCTTCTAGTCCCCATTCCCCAGCGATGCACTGAGCTTGTCGAAGTGTCCCCAGTCCCCAATTTGGCATTACCAAACGCCTAGATAACTGCCAATTATCCCCACTCCAAACCCATTTGGGAACTGGGTTATGATCAAACTGTTGTAAAAATTTATATCCTGTTGGTTCAATTTTACCCGTACCCCAAAGATTTGTTCCCAGTTCTATAACTTTTCCTGGCATTTCTAAACTTGCTTCTAAATGGGAAAGTAGTAATTTTCTGCCTGAAGGTGGATTTGTAGCCGCAAATAACCAACCATGATAAGTCCGTGTATGCACATCCGCATCTGTACCACTGGCAAAACCACCTAAGCCATTAGTTAGTAACCATTCTCTTGTATCTAAATCAAACATTGGCTTTTAAATTGGTAGCGGGTAATGGGTAGTTGGTAATTGGTAATGGGTCATTGGTAAAAACTCTTAACTATCAACTATCAACTATCAACTGTTCTCAAAATCGTAATGACTATGATATAGTCGTAACAGATTGTAACTAAACTGTGATGAGCGTGGAGGAATGGTTGATCTAACCCAGATACCCACGCCAAAAAATGGATATAAAACTCAAGGAGAACTAGGTTAAATGTCACTCAATAATGGATGTCTTCGTGTTGGTCAACAGGCTCCCGATTTTACAGCAACAGCTGTAGCAGATCAAGAATTTAAGACCATCAAACTTTCTGACTATCGCGGCAAGTATGTAGTCCTGTTTTTCTACCCCTTAGACTTTACCTTTGTTTGCCCCACCGAGATCACAGCATTCAGCGATCGCTACGAAGAATTCAAGAATCTTAATACAGAAATCTTAGGTGTTTCTGTAGATAGTGAATTTTCTCACCTCGCTTGGATTCAAACAGATCGTAAATCTGGGGGTGTGGGTGACTTAAATTATCCCCTAGTTTCCGACATCAAGAAAGAAATTAGCGCAGACTATAACGTTCTCGATCCAGCAGCTGGTATTGCTTTGCGTGGTTTGTTTATCATTGATAAAGATGGTGTAATTCAACATTCTACCATTAATAACTTAGCATTTGGTCGCAGTGTAGATGAAACATTGCGTACATTACAGGCTATTCAGCACGTTCAATCTCACCCAGACGAAGTTTGTCCTGCTGGTTGGCAACCCGGAGAAAAAACAATGGTTCCCGATCCTGTGAAGTCTAAAGTTTACTTCGCAGCAGTGTAGGTGATTGGTGATTGGTGATTGGTGATTGGTGATTGGTGATTGGTGATTGGGAAAATATTACCTATTACCTATTACCTATTACCCATTACCCATTCTTAATTTTTAACTTTTAACTTTTAACTTTTAATTATTTATGTTGACATCTACAGATTTTACAGGTTTATTGAACGAGCGATTTTTCCGCAATTTGTTACCCAAACCAGCACTCGATGATTTAAGATTGGGAATATTAACACCTGACTTTAAATTAACAGATGTTACCAATAATCGCACAATCAAATTATCAGATTATCGTGGTCAACAGCCTGTTATTTTAGCATTTACAAGAATTTTTACAGAAAAACAATATTGTCCTTTTTGTTATCCTCATATTAAAGCATTAAATGAAAATTATGAGGAATTTACAAAACGGGGTATAGAAATTTTAATGATCACCAGCACAGATAAACACCAAAGTCAAGCAGTAGTAAGAGACTTAGGATTAAAAATGCCCTTATTAATAAATCCTAGTTGTCATATTTTTAGAACATATCACACAGGGCAAGCATTAGGAGCGCCCTTACCAGCGCAGTTTGTATTAGATAAAGATGGGAAATTAAGTTACAGACATCTATTTTCTTTTTTAGAACATAATGCCAGTATCGAGAAATTACTAACACAATGTAATGATAGGAGTCATTCTGACTCCTAACTCCTTACAACTTCACCTGTGCTAAATGACTGCGGGGGTTGTAGGTACGAATAGAGCGGAGTTTTTCATAATATTCTCGCTCCTGTGGGGTGAGGTCTTTGGGGGGTGCGATCGCCACTTTCACAAATTGATCACCGCGTCCACCTTTAGCCAAAGGCCAACCCTTACCACGTAACCGCAGAGACTGACCAGAACGCACCCCTGCTGGTAACTTAACATTCACACTACCATCAGGAGTAGGAACATCAATAGAAGCACCTAAAGCAGCTTCATCAGGAGTTATCGGTACTTCACAAAGAAGATGATCACCTTCAAATTGGAAAAAAGAATGGGGTTGCAGTTCCACCTTTAAATATAAATCTCCCCGTTGTTGAGTGCTATGGTTAACTTGACCTTTACCCCGCACCCGCAACCGAGTACCGGTTTTTGCACCTGCGGGAATACGAACATCTATAGTTTCATTACCTAGACTAAACCGTTTTTGCACTCCTGCGAATCCTTCAGCAAAAGTGAGACTAATCGTATATTCACTATCTTGGGCAGCAGCACCGCCCATATCTTGAAAACCAAAATCATTAAAACCGCCAAAACCTGTACCTGGTTTACCTGTAGAGGTACGATAGGAATAACTTTGTTTGTTGGTGCGTGGTCCTGCACCACCAAATAAATCATTAATGAAATCATTAAAACTGCCGTATTGACCAAAGTCAAAACCGCTCATATCTACCCCTGATCCACCAGGGAAACCACCTTCTCCTACCTGCCGCCAATATTGACCGTATTGATCATATTTTTTGCGTTTATCAGGGTCAGAGAGAACTTCGTAAGCTTCGTTAACTTCTTTAAATTTTGCTTCTGCTTGTTTATTACCGGGGTTAACGTCGGGATGGTATTTGCGGGCTAATTTACGAAAAGCTTGTTTAATTTCTTCTGGAGTGGCAGTTTTAGTAATTCCTAAAATTGAGTAATAGTCTTTAAAATCGGTTGCAGCCATCTACCAGCCTCCTGTAAAAATTTAGGTAAAGTTAAGTTATGTTTTTTTCTAAGATGTTGAGATTTACTGTTTGCCTGGTCTAATGCCCGGAAACAGGATGATGATCCTAAATTAGCAAAGAATAGCAAAAATCCAGTGTGGTTGTCGCTCATAGTGCCAGCGCAATTACCGTACTCTTGAGGAGGCAGGAGGAGAAAATTTTAGATTTTAGATTTTAGATTGGAGATGACAAAAATAATCCAAAATCAAAAATCCAAAATCCAAAATCCAAAATTGTATCACCAATCACCCCACCTTACTTATAAATTATGTCGTCTAGTCCTTCATCTAAGCTGGGGGGAGCATCCCAAAGTTGGCGGTGCATTCGCAAAATAACGTCTTCTGGAACTTGGCGATCGCGTTTTTTATTGCGTGTTAAACATAACCAAACGGGAGTTCTTACCCATATACCAGTAATGTGAGTAAAACCAGTGTGACGGGCTAATTCTATAACTTCCCGGCGATTTCTTCTTTGGGCGTTAGTAGCATCAAAAATGGTGGGTATATTGGCAATAGTGGCTTGTTGAAACTGTCTTTCAACTTCTTGCCAAATCAAAAACCAAGGACCTTGAGTGGCTTGAGAACCAAAAAGCTGCCCCCGGATAGCATCTGTAGAAATGAGTTGCATCTGAGGGCATTCTGTTAGTAATTGTGCAGCCAATGTTGATTTACCGCTACCAGGAAGACCAATTAGTAAAAGTAGTTTAGTCATTGGGAATAGGGAAGATGGGGAGATGGGGAGATGGGGAGAAATTAAATTATTTGTATTTTCCCAGTCACCAGTCACCAATCACCAATCACCAATCACCAATCACCAATCACCAGACTAAATAACTGTTCCATCAGGAATCACGGCATTTTTGAGAACAACTACAATCCCACTACGGATATAAAATCCTTGTTTTTCCCGTTCAGCTTCTTGGACGTTATCCTTGTTGATAATTTTCACATCATGACCAATGCGGGCATTTTTATCAATGATGGCTCGGCGAATAATGGTATCTGTACCAATACCAACGGGAATATCACCTTGTTCTATACTACATTGACGTTCTACCGATGGTTGGTAATAGTCTGAACCCATAATCAGGGTTTCTTCAATTACAGAACCTGATTCAATCCGCGATCGCACTCCCAAAACTGAATGTTGAATCCGGCAGTCTTTCAAAATACAACCTTCACCAATCATTGATTCTGTAATATTGCAATTCAATAATTTAGAAGGTGGTAAGTAACGAGCGCGGGTGTAAATTGGTGCTGCTTCATCGTAGAAGCTAAAGGGTGGAAGAGGCTGCTTAGTCAGGGCTAAATTGGCGTTGTAAAATGCTTCTATTGTTCCGATGTCTTCCCAGTAATCATCAAATAAGTATGCCTGAACATTATGATCTTTAGCGGCATCAGGAATAATTTCTTTACCGAAATCAGTCCGTTCTAAAGATTCTTTCAGCAGTTTGATTAAAACATCTTTTTTGAACACATATATGCCCATTGAGGCGATATATGGTTGTAATTCAGCTTGTTCTTTGGTTAACCCCAGGATGGTTGTATCAACGCGCATTTTGGCTAAAGCGTCACCCTTGGGTTTTTCGCTAAAGTCAATCACCCTACCAGAGTTGTCAATTTTCATTAAACCAAAATCGGAGGCGCGGCGATCGTCTATGGGAATCACAGAAAGGGTAATATCAGCGTTGGTTTCCCGATGACGCTGGATAAACTGACGGTAATCCATGCGGTAAAGGTGATCACCAGACAGGATCAGAAATTCGTCTACATCCCATTCCTGTAACATCCAGAGATACTGACGTACAGCATCGGCTGTACCTTGGAACCAGTTGGGGTTTTCTGGAGTTTGTTGTGCTGCTAACACTTCTACAAACCCATCACTGAAGCCACCGAAGTTGTAAGCACGGGTAATATGGCGATTTAAAGAGGCTGAGTTAAATTGTGTGAGAACGTAGATTTTATAGATTTCTGAATTTATGCAGTTACTGATTGGGATATCTATTAAGCGATATTTCCCAGCTACGGGTACTGCGGGTTTAGCGCGGAGTTTGGTTAAGGGATACAGTCGTGTACCCGCACCTCCACCAAGAATGATTGCTAAAACTTTTTTCACAAAATTTCTCCAGACTGCCTTTCAACTCTCACCTACAGTTTAGGACTATCAGTGGCAACTGATAAGGGGGGATCAAAGAATCTTGAGGAAGAATTTTTGAGATTGGGTTCAAACCAGTAAAATAGAACTAATGTATTAATAATGGTAGAGTTTGTTAATCAGGTAGAAAATCATCACTGATGACTTGTTGTAGATGATATGGGCAAATCACAGGAAAAGATTCTCTTGGTAAACCTGTTTCAGCTTTTGCTTGCTTGACTGCTTGTGTGTAACATTCTGTAAAAATTTCCTCTAGATAGGGTTGGAGACTGGGAGAATCCTGGAGTGATTCTTGTACACGTCTGCGATGTTCAATGATGCTGCTTTCCCAGCTACCGCTTCTCTGGTTCGGTTGAAATTGCCATTTAAGCAAATGCAGCAGAATTACAATCAGATTACTTTTAAGACTTTTGCGTTCACTCCTTCCCATATCAGCGATTTCTTCAATCAGGTTTTCCCAGTCTACATTGGTGTAGTCCTGATTTTGTAATTTAGACAAGGTTGTTTCTATCCATTGCAGGTAGTCGGTTTCATATAGGGTGGGGGAAGGTGTTTTAGGTAAAGACATGGCGATTTCCATAGCTTTTACTTTGAGCTTTTACTTTGATTGTAGTTTTTCTGGGTGGGAATATCGCTCTGCAAACGATGAAGCTGATAATAAGCTGTTACACAGCTAAATTGTATAACCCTAATGTTCTGAACTCTTATTTAACAGGCAAGATGCCTGTTCCACTTATACAAATTAAATGCACAACAGCTTATTGGGTTAATCAACAAGAAAAACTCAATCACAGGTTAATGTTTTCTTGTAGGATAAGAATCAGTATCATTACTAAAGGGATATAATCAACCCTGATTACCTGAATAAATTGTAAGAAATCAAACATTTATGAGATTAGATTTAGTTGAATATTATCAAGATGAAAATAAATGGCGTTTAAAAAATTGCCAACTAGGTGATATAAACTTAATTGTAGGTAAAAACGCCTCTGGAAAATCAAGAATCCTCAGAACTATTAAGTTTATAGCGGATTTTTTAGCTGGTGAAGAAAGACTGAGTAAGCTGGATGGTAGGTTAAGAGAGTGGAAGCTAACCTTTGATATTAATCACACAGATGAGAAAAAAGTCTACATCTTAAAAGCTGAGAATGGACAAGTAATTAAAGAGAGTTACACGATAGGAGCTAAATCTTACCTGAATAGAGATGAATCAGGAAAAGGTAAAATTCAGGCTGTACAATTAGATCAGGAAATTGATTTTCAAACACCGCCTAGTGAAGTTGCTGCTTTTAATCGTAGAGATTCTATTCAACATCCTTTTTTCGAGGAAATTTACAATTGGGCAAACTCATTGAGATATTACGAATTTGGAACGGATTTAGGTAGAAAAAGTCTGCTTGAAATTAATAATGAAAGTTTTTCTTTACTCAAAGGAAATATAGACTTCAAAAATAAAGACAATGTAATTGCTATCTTTAAAAGAGGAGAGGAAGAGCTAGGAGAAAGTTTTATTACATCTATAAAATCCGATATGTTATATCTAGGTTACAAAATAAATGAATTGGGATTGAAAACTCCATCAACTTCGATTTTTAAAGGAGATAAACTATCTTTGCCAGACGGAAAATATCAATATCTTTATGTTCAGGAAAGTGATTTAAAAAATCAAACTGAACAATCAATTATGTCTCAAGGTATGTTTAGAGCATTATCTCTCATAATTCAAGTAAACTATTCACTCTTAGCTAAAAAACCTAGTTGTATTTTAATAGATGATATTGGTGAAGGACTCGATTTTGAAAGAGCATCAGCGATGATTAAGTTACTTGTTAGTAAAGCTGAAGCAGAAAAAGGATTAGTTCAGTTAATTATGACCACGAATGATCGATTTATTATGAATGGTGTTCCTTTAGAATATTGGTCAGTTATTGAGAGACAACCAGGATTAGCCAAACTTCATAATATACATAATTCAAAAGAAATATTTGATGATTTTAAATTCACTGGTTTAAATAATTTTGATTTCTTTGCAACCCAATTCTATCTAGAGGGATTTGGTAATGAGGAGAATATAGAACAGTGAAAAAATTAGCTATTTTTGTGGAGGGGAAAACTGAACAAATTTTTGTCAAAAAGTTATTAACAGAAATTGCTGGTAAATTACATATATCCATAGAAATTAAATCTAGGGAAAAAAGCAACTCTGCTCAAGTAATAATGAAAGATCCTGTTACTTCTGCAACAAAATTTTATGTTTTAATTATATCGACAATTTCATAATTTATTAGTAGATATGCAAATTCACACACCAGACTGGGTAAAACACGCGGTTTTTTACCAAATCTTCCCCGATAGATTCGCTAAAAGTACACAACCCCGGAAACGTTTATTAAATGATCCAAAATGGGAAGATTGGGATGCTTTCCCCACACTCCAAGGTTATAAAGGTGGGGATTTATGGGGGATTTTAGAACAATTAGATTATATTCAAAGTTTAGGCGTTAACGCTATTTACTTTACTCCCATTTTTCAATCTGCTTGTAATCACCGTTATCACACCCATGATTATTATCAAGTTGATCCTTTATTGGGAGGAAATGCAGCATTTAAAGAATTGCTAGATGCAGCACATCAACGTAATATTAAAATTGTGTTGGATGGGGTTTTTAATCATGCGAGTCGGGGGATTTTCTTTTTTCACGACATATTAGAAAATGGACCTCATTCACCTTGGGTAGATTGGTTTAAAATTCAAGGTTGGCCACTTGCACCTTATACGGGTGATGCACCTGCAAATTATGACAGTTGGGCGGGTATTCGTTCTTTACCGGTGTTTAATCATGATAACCCAGAAGTGCGGGAATATATTATGGAAATTGCCGAATATTGGATTAAATTTGGTATTGATGGATGGCGTTTAGATGTACCTTTTGAAATTAAAACTCCTGGTTTTTGGCAAGAATTTAGAGATAGGGTCAAAGCAATAAATCCTGATGCTTATATTGTCGGAGAAGTGTGGACAGATTCCCGTCAGTGGTTGGATGGAAGGCAATTTGATGGGGTAATGAATTATTTATTTACGGGTCCAACTATTGCTTTTACTGCGGGAAACCGTGTAGATTTAGAAATGGTAAAGGGACGTGATTATCAACCTTTTCCACCTTTATTTGCTGCTGAATATGCGGAGAAAATAGAGGACTTATTGACACTTTATCCTTGGGAAATTCAACTTACACAACTGAATTTATTAGCAAGTCATGATACAGCGAGATTAATAACTATTGCAGGTGGTGATGTTGCATCTTTAGAATTAGCAACTTTGTTATTATTGACTTTTCCGGGAGCGCCTAGTATATATTATGGTGATGAAGTGGGTTTACCAGGTGCTTTAGATCCTGATTGTCGTCGTGGTTTTCCTTTAGAAGCTAATTGGAATTTGCAAATTTTGAAAACCCATAAACAATTAATTTCTTTACGTAATCAATATCAAGCTTTGAGGGTGGGAAGTTATCAAGTTATTTATGCGGAAAGTACGCTGTATGTGTTTATAAGAATTTGGGAAAATGAGGAGTTAATGATTGCAGTAAATGTGGGTGAGGAGTCGGTTACAGTGAGTTTTGATGGTGGGAAATTAGAAAATAAATTGCAAAATTTATTGTTTGGAAATGGGGAAATAAAGTGGAATAATCAGAGTGTTGATTTGAATGTTCCTGCGCGTAGTGGGTGTATTTTTGGTTAGGAATTGAGATCCCCCCTAACCTCACAAGGGTAGGTATTTTACATTGTCGTCAGGGCAAGACTTGGTGGACAAGGTGGACAAGGTGACAAGGGAGGAAAACAGTACAAAGTCTGTATTTTTAGTCACAAAAATAGTCCGTCAAAAAACCATTGTCCGTATAAAATCTTCCTTGTCTTCCTGGTCTTGCCTTCACAGATCATATTAAAAACCTACCCCTGTGAGGGGGGGTAGAGAGACAAAAAATCATCTGCACATAGGTATTCACCCTCAAACTCTTTATTCATCGTGGTTTTCAGTTTATTCAGCAACCCCTATTTAGGGGTGCGATCGCGGCAGAAAATGTGTTTTTATTGAGAATTAGGCAATTTAATTGAGAATTAAAACCCCATCTCACAAAATCGCTTCGCTCCCCCTGTCACCTATCACCTATTCCTTATTCCCTAAATTTTGTACTGCTTGGCGAAAACCTAAGACGACTAAAATATTAGCGAGGGTTAAAAATACTTCAGCGCCTCCATGTAACCAGTCTATATTGGCTAAAGCTTCTCCATAAGCAACCTTGGCATAGATGCCGGCGGGAATAGTAATACCGACAAATACTAAAGTACCGTAAAATCCATATAGGGCTAAACGTGGCATTTGCGGACTACGGCTAATAAACCACAAGAAACCCAAATAGGGAAACAAGGAAAGGGCAAAGAGGGTTTCTTTTGATATCATGGTTCTGATTTGATGGTTTTTGCTTCAATTTTGGTTGCAGACTTGGTAGAACGCCAAATCCACACTGCTGCCGCCCAAAGGGTAAAATTACCCACTAATGTCATGGTAGCTTGGAGGGTGACTAACCATTCTAGGGATTCGGGGTTGTCGAAATAATGCCAAGTGCAAGCACACATAGCACTGATTAAAGCTGGTAACATGGCAAAGGACAATCCCCACCAACTACGGTTTTTTGTCAGTTCACCGTATCTCCAGATTAACCAAATAGCGGCTATCCATTCAATAACACTAGAAACGTGAATAATCCAGGTGGGAATCGAAAGGGCGTGCATAATAGTCAGTAATCAGTTATTAGTTGTCTATTAGTTGTCAGTTGTAGATAACCACTTAAAAAATTGGTAATCCAAAATCTAAAATATCAGGACTTACGTAGAATACCTCACAAACCCTCTTTCCTTTGTGTCCTTTGCGTCCTTTGCGGTTTATTTTTCCATGATTACGGCCTAAGTCCAACATCTAACATCCAAAATCCAAAATCCAAAATCCAAAATTATTGAAGATGCGTGTTTTATTATCTGGGTATTATGGCAAAGGTAATGGTGGTGATGAAGCTTTGTTAGCTACACTTTTGCAAATGTTACCACCTCATGTCACCCCTGTAGTGCTTTCTGGAAATCCTGAAGAAACGAGTCGGCGTTATGGTGTGGAAAGTTACAACCGCATGGCGTTTTTACAGGTAATTCAAGCTTTACGTTCCTGTGATGCGTTCATTTGGGGTGGTGGTAGTTTAATGCAGGATGTGACTAGTACCATTAGCCCTTTTTATTATGGCGGATTAATGGCGATCGCTCAAGTCCTAAAATTAAAAACTATAGCTTGGGGACAGGGAATAGGACCTTTGTTGCGTCCGCAAACTCGCTGGTTAGCAAAGCGAAATTTTGCTGGTTGTATTCAAGTCAGTGTACGCGATCGCTCTAGTTCGGCTTTATTATCAAATTGGAATATACCACATATTCTTGCACCTGATCCAGTTTGGGCGTTAAAGTCCCAATCAGTAGCAGAATTAGCAGATTTACCAAAACCAAGAATTGCAGTTACTTTAAGAAATCATCCCCAACTTACAGAAACTAGATTAGCAAATTTAACTCGTGCTTTGGTGGAGTTACAAACAGCTACCCAAGCCTTTATTTTAATATTACCATTTCAAAAAAGCGAAGATTTAGGAATTGCCGAAAAAATTCAACTGCAATTAACAGATAATAGTCAGATTCTTTGTTTAGAAGCACCGGAAATTTTAAAAGGTGCATTTCAGGGTGTAGATATGGTTATTGGAATGCGTCTACATAGTTTAATTATGGCTGCTAGTGAAGGTTGTCGTTGTTTTGCATTGAGTTATGATCCCAAGATAAACAGATTAATGGAAGATTTACAAATACCTGGATGGGATTTAGAAAATATCCCCGATGATGTAGATTTAATTAGTAAAAATTGGTTAGATTTTTATCAAAATGGTGAATCTTTATCATCGGAGAAAATTCAATCTTTGATAAATGGGGCGTTTTTGCATAGGGATTTATTAAAGGATGCTTTAAAGTAAATTTTCTTAAATAGCATAACCAAATCATACCAAGTTGATTTATTATTGAGATACGAGTTGATATATATTATATCCGCAGAGATAATTATGACAGCTATCACCGTCAACTTAAATCCTATTATCCAACTCACAGACCATCAATTTTATCAATTGTGTCGAGAAAATCCTGAAGTTAAATTTGAAAGAAATGCAAAAGGAGAAATACAGATTATGTCACCCACAGGAGGAGGAACGGGAAAACGTAATGTTGAAATTTCGGCAGATTTTGTTTTTTGGAATCGTCAAAATAAACTAGGAGTTTGTTTTGATTCTTCCACCTGTTTTAAACTTCCCAATGGTGCAAACCGTTCTCCTGATGTAGCTTGGATAAAAAAAGAAAGATGGGATGCACTCACACTGGAAGAACAGGAAAAGTTTCCACCAATCGCACCCGATTTTGTTTTAGAGTTAATGTCACCCAGTGATAGTTTAGAAGAAACTCAGGAAAAAATGCGGGAGTATATCAATAATGAAGTAAGATTAGGTTGGTTGATTAATCGTAAAATGCGTCAAGTGGAAATTTATCGTCTTGGTAAACCAGTGGAAGTATTAGAATTTCCTCAAGAATTATCAGGTGAAGATGTTTTACCGGGGTTTGTTTTGAATTTGCAAATAGTTTGGGGATAAACTAGGTGACAGATACTAGAGAAGAAAGCAGGGTAACACAAAACCCTCTTAAAGAAAAAATCGTTCCTATCCAACTCTTGAAACTGTCACCGTGGCGTAGCACCTGTCACCTGTCACCTGTCACCTAGCTTTCACAGATAACTTTTTCAGCAAACCCTAAATAGAAATGCTAATGCCATGCTCAATACAACGGTAACACATCAAACATTATGTTACTACTGACAGGAAATTAAGATAAACTAACAATTCCTGACCATTGCACCTTTTTCTCCTTTTCTCGACGATAAGAAAAGAAGTGTTCAGGAGATTGATAGGTACAGTAAGGAGCGATCGCAATTTGTTCTCCACTAAACCCCAACTGCTCTAACTGCAAAGCATTAACACGACGCACATCTAAACGCACCTTTCCCGGTTCTGCATCCGGTAATAAAGGTGAATCAGGTAAATCGTGTAAAGCAGCAACTATTTTTTCTGGGTCATTATGTGGTATAATAGTGCTTCCAATTTCCGCAGCCACTTCCACGGAAACTTGGTAAACTTCACCTGCGATCGCAGGACCCATAGCAATGCGTAAATCTTCCAGTTTGCTACCTTGAGATTGCATCTTTTTAATGGCTTGGGGAACAATCTGCGCTGCTGTACCCCGCCAACCCGCGTGTAAAGCCGCTACCTGTCCGATTTTGACATCCCCAATCAGCACCGGTGTACAATCAGCAGAAGCCACCCAAACAGCCTGTAAAGGTTTTTCACTGATTAAACCATCTGCTAACGCCAACTCATCATTGCTGTTGTTTAAATGTTCATCTACCTCTTGGGGAGTCAAAACAGTATTACCGTGAACTTGTTTTAAACGATAAGCAGCAGCTTCTGGTTGCAGTACCTGTGTTAACTCCTGCGGTGGACGTGGCCAAAACTGCTGGGTAAAAAAACCATGAGGCCAAGGTGTCAAAAGATTACAAGTCAGGTAAGGTAGACCTTCCCAATTGTGCCAGTGCCAAGTGTGCATTTTCAAACAAACCCAAACAAAAAATACAAAACCGCCAATCAATGCTAACTTGATCAACGGGATTTAGGGGAATAACTGTGGAATTTGATCGGCAACTTTTAGAAAATTTCTTACACTTAGGGCGTAAGCAACCATGTATACCATTTTCTCTACACATTTTTGACAGTCTCCCGTCAACTAATCAAATGGTATGGGACTTGATCGCCCAAGGAGCAAAACCAGGATCTGTAGTGATTGCCACCCAACAAACCGCAGGTAGGGGACAATGGGGAAGACAATGGTTATCTCCTGCGGGTGGTTTATACCTTTCAATGGCGATCGCTCCTCAACTAGAAGTCACCAATAGCTATCAACTAACCTTAGCTAGTGCTTGGGGAATTGCTTCACACTTACGAAAGTGTGGCATAACAGTAGGAATAAAATGGCCGAATGATTTAGTATTAAATCGTCGCAAACTAGGCGGCATTTTAACAGAAACCAGGGTTTTTCAAGGGCATATTACCCAAGCTGTGATTGGTGTTGGTATAAACTGGGCTAACCCAGTACCAGAAACTGGCATCAACTTAAAATCCTGGCAAACTACCCAGAATGATCAAGCTATTTCTGGGCTAGAAATGCTCACTGCTCAAGTTTTGCTGGGAATACAGTCCGGTCTAGAGTGTCTAAACAACGAAGGAATAAGCATACTACTGTCTCGTTATCTGCATTTACTGACAAACATCGGTGATCATGTGTATGTCAATAATCTCTTAGGCACTGTAGTTGGGGTGACACCCGAAGGAAATCTCCGCTTACAAATGGCTGAATATAATAGGACAGAACTGATAAAAGCAGAAATTTCTGTAGAACCCGGTACAATCAGTTTGGGTTACTCTTAATCTTCGGTGTTAATTTCTGTTTAATTTCTGTTTAACTTTTTAAGCACATCATCTTCTTTAAACTTATTACACACAACTGAGAGAAAAAATGACGCAGCCTCATAAATCTGCCCATAACCGCTTGAATAATAAGCGAACTCAAAGTTTAACAACAAAACGCTTTGCTTCTACATTACCAGCCCAAGCCCTGACTTGGTTGAGTAGTGTTAGCCTGTTAAGTGGTGGTTTTGTGTTGGCTCAAACGGAATCATCAGTAGATAACATTGTTCCCACTATTGAAAGTTCCCAACCGACAGCAGTTGCAGAGACAGGAACAAAAGAAACTGCTGCCCCAGAAGCAGTAAAATCAACACCAGATTTTGCTGAACGCAGAGCCAGACTGAAAAAGAAACTCAACAATAAAGAAGTTTCCCAAACAGCAGAACCGTTGAGACAGTCTCAACCAAAAGCAGAAAATTCTCAACC
>NZ_BJCE01000024.1:0-36602 GCF_005402885.1 Sphaerospermopsis reniformis | reverse complement strand
GCATTTTTTCCGGGCTATACTAACAGTAACTATCTCTAGCCCTGATGATTACGTCAAGTCTGGCTGAAATGAGAACATCCTCAAAGCCATACACAGACTGCCTTTTTAATTTTCGGACAGGTCTAATATTCATCTACAACAACTTTCAAATTTTCAAACCACACTCTTGCGCTCTTCTCTGCGCCTCCGCGTCTGGAGCGTGAGATAAAGAAAATGTAGTTATCTACTTGAAATGGCTGTAATACTAAATTTCTCAATCTTAGATTTAGATCAATCATTTTGAAATTTATATAATCACAATGAGTACAAACAACTTTATTTCCGAACTACAAAATCCCCAAGCACCAATTGGTAAATACACTCATTACCTCTTCTCTTCTAATGGGTTAGTGCTGACAGGATTATTACTCGGTTTTGTCTTCCTACAAATATTATCGGGAACGAAAAAAGGCAAATTAGCTACCAGTTATTTTGGGGGAAGAAAGGAGAAAGCTAAAGCCAAAAAGAAAGCTATCAAACAAATAGCTAATCCTCAATGTGATAGTGCTACTCTCTATATTGGTAGACACAAATTTACAGGTAAAAAAACTCAAGATAAAGAACCAGGAAGTCCCATACCGTTATACATACCAGATGTACAAAGAGGAACGGCAGTCATTGGTGCGCCCGGTAGCGGTAAATCATTTTCTGCTATTAACCCGATGATTTATAGTGCCATTGACCAAGGTTTTCCAATTGTTTTATATGACTTTAAATACCCAACTCAAGCTAAAGTTGCCAGTTATGCCAAAAAGATGGGTTATAAAGTCCATATCTTCGCTCCTGGTTTCCCTGAAAGTGAGGTGTGTAATCCCCTTGATTTTCTCCGAGATTCTACGGACGCGGAAACAGCAAGGCAGTTAGCAACTGTAATCAACAAAAATTTCAAAATGATGGCTGCTAGTAATGAGGATGCTTTTTTTGGTCCTGCTGGTGACCAGTTGACCGAAGCTATCCTGATGCTGACTAAGCAAACTCAGTATCCAGATATTATGACAGCGGCGGCTATTTTGAGTAGCGATCGCATGGTAGAAAGATTAATGGCTGCTAATCTCAATCCCTGGATTAAGATTGCTTTTGGTCAGTTGTTTAGTTCTGCTGGTTCTGAGAAAACGATTGCAGGTATCGCCGGTACTGCCAGTTTGATGTTTACCCGGTTTATGAAAAAGAATACTTTGGGGTGTTTTGTGGGTAAGACGACTCTACCTCTGGAAATCAAGGGTAAGCAGATGATTATTTTTGGGTTAGATAGGGAACGACGGGATGCTGTGGGTCCACTGTTATGCAGTATTTTACACATGACGGTAGCTAAGGCGATCGCTAAAAAAAGGCAAGATCCATTAGTTGTTGTTCTCGATGAAGTGCCTTCTTTATACCTACCAGACCTGTTTAGATGGCTCAACGAATCTCGTAGTGAGGGTTTTTGCGGCATTCTGGGTTGGCAGAACATGGGACAGTTAGAGAAATACTACGGTAAGGAGGTTGCTAAAACCATGCTGGGTGCTTGCGGTACGAAGTTCATTTTTAATCCAGGTGAAGAAGAATCAGCGCGGTTGTTTAGTGCTTACCTGGGAGATGAAGAAATTAAGTATAAGCAAAAATCTAAAAGCACTGGGGGAGGTAAAAGCAGTACCTCAATTTCCGAACAGGATAAAACACGGAAGTTATTTGAACCAGCACAGTTTTTGAAGTTGCCACCGGGGAAGTGTATATTTATTAATCCGGCTTACTGTAATCAAAATGAAGCTTCTGTTCCTTTATTAAAAACAATTAAAATACCGAAAGTTTTAATTAATATTGAGCAAGAAAATGACTCTAGATGGACAAGTTTGATTGCTCAATTAACAGAGAAAAGCACTCAACAACGTCCTACTCAAGAAGATTTAGATAAACGAGTGGCGGAGGTAAATAAATTATTTCCTGTTCCTCAGCAACCTGTACAAGCTGGTGCTGTACCATTACCTATTGATGCTTATAAAGGATTTTTCTAATTAGCAATGTTAACATAATTTAGATAGGGAGATTAAGAAACAGTTAGCCAAGATAGATTTTTCTCTGGAGGAATAGAAATGATACAGGATAGTGAACGAAAAATTGTTTCAGAGTTTCGCTCCCAACTGGAAGCAATAATTCCCATTTTAGATTTGCGGGTATTTGGTTCACGAGCGCGGGGTGATGCTACAGACGAATCAGATTTAAATGTGTTTATTAAAATTGCTGAATTAGATAGATACTGTCGAGAAAAAATTAGTGATATAGCCTGGGAAGTAGGTTTTAAATATGATCTAGTTATTTCCACCTTTGTAGTCACAGAAGCACAGGTAGAAAGGGGAGCTATGGGGGCTAGTCCCTTAGTGGCTAAGGTGTTACAAGAGGGTATTTCTATATGATAAATCAGCAACTAAAGTTATTAAATGAATCCTATTAATCCTTAAATTCTGACTTAAAATGGATATATTAATATGTTTGATGAAAGAGTAACGCAATTAGCAACTGCTTATCAAAAAACTGTTGACCATATAATTGATGAACTTCAAATCACTGCCTCAGTATTAGCAGAATTAATCCAGGCTTTAATAGATAAAGCTAGAGAAAAATTGCAGCAAGAACTAGAAAACATATCTGAAATTGAAGTACAAATAGGAAGTGAGAAATATCGGCTTGTTCCCGATGAGGAATGTCCTGGTGCTTGGAAATGGGAAGCTGCCGAAATGTCTAATGTTCAAGCGCAGAATATCGCCAAGCAGTTAATGTTAACAGCAGCAGATAATTCTCAAGACATCACAGATATTGTTCTATATAATAATAACTCTTCCTTAGCTATCATTGCTACTATTGAATCAGGTGATAAATTAACTGTTTACCAGCAAGATAATAAAGGTAAGTGTTATCATAACTGGGTAACGGAAAATTTAAACACTGAGGAAATTATTGCTGTTGTCTATGAACCCATAATTCGTTATTTACCTCCTAGTCAAAATTCCACAAGTAATAAAACAGAGTTAAAAGAAGAGTTAACAACAATTGTTAATGAACTGTTAGGTCAACTTTTTGGAAATCAAGATATTGAAAGTGAAGTTTTTGATAATGCTACAGAATCGGAATTTACAACATCAACAGAAAACACCAGAGAAAGCATTGAAATAGAGCATGAATTTACATTTGTTTTAGGTTCACCATTTGAAGAAGAGACTTTCATTTTTTGGGATGAAAATACTCCATTACCAGAACCACCTGTAGATGATTCACCAGAGTGGGATGATGCCAGGGATATACCTATGGCTGAAACAACATACATAGAGGAAGAAAATCAGACTGATTTTACTGATAAACAAGTTTCGACGAATGAGATAAAAACTGAAGAAACAGTCACAGATACAACACCTGAAACTGATACTAATAAAGAGAAGAATTCAGATAAATTTGTTGAAACAACAGAGGAAAAAATTGAAACACCAAAGCGAAGAGTTGCTTTTGCACCAAACTACAATGGTGTAGTTTCATCTCCAGCAATAACTTCTCCAAATCAGAAATGGGTTAGGGAAGTAGAAGTTCCTATTAAAAAGGATGTTGCAGCTAGTTGGCAAAAATTTCTAGGTTTGAACTGGCTGAAAATGCGGCATAAACTTAAAGTTGAAAATGCCAGAATTTCTGAAGCAGCAGTTGAACTTCTCAAAGCTTATGGAGAGACATTAACTGATGGTTCTAGAATTTACAGAAGTGATGCTTTTGTAATTAGAAAAGAAGGTGACAAGTATAGTATCCATCATCGCCGTGATGAATTATCTAACTTTTCTCATTCTCTAATGGAATTTACTGTCAATTCTCGTCAGGATATAAAAATTAAAGTTCCTCCTACACAAATGTTAGCAGTAGAAAGACAGGAGTTTTTGATACTAGCTGAGAAGATTTCGGGTGAGAAGAAATTACCACAGCTAGAAAATGCGGATATCAGAGATATTGCTAACCAACTAGGTTCTTTAGCACCTGCTGGCACTTTTGCAACGTTGGAAAGTTTTAGAAAGACTGAGGTATTGGGTTTACTCAATTCGGCTTTACAACAAGCTAAGACTGATAATTTAACTATAGGTGAATACACTATTTCTAGATCCAGAAATGTAGAAGCTGGGGTGGCACATTTGCAGCTACATAAAACTAATCATCAGGGTGAACAAGAAGAAATGGTATCTTTTACTCTCCATAAAACAGCAGAAGGTATTATTAAGCAGGTAGATTATCTTAATATTAGCGATTGGGATTTAACACAATTGAAGTTTATATCCCGCAATGCTCATTTGTTTGATTTGGAGAAGTATGGTTTAGTTGATAAAACCAAGGATGGTAGTAAGGAGGTTAAGAATATTGCTGATATACCAGTTCCTCTACATCCTGCACTTAAAAAAGTTTGGCAGGAAGTGGAAAGGGATAATTCTCATATTAATTCTTCTCTCTTTAATACAGAAGAGGTTAAAGCCGGTATTCGAGATAAGCTTGAAAAGTCTCAGGAGATGCTTTCTGTGGGTGAACAGAGGGAATTATATTTTCAACTTTTGGTTTTACAGAATTTAAAGGATGATGATTTGCTAAATAAAATACCACCATTGAGAGAGATAATGAATGATTTGGAAAAGTGGCGTAAGGAAATCATTGCAAATAAATATACTCCCAAAACAAGTATTTTGAGACAAAATATAGATGCCAGTATAAAATTTAATACATCTTCCAGAGAGGTATCTAAATTATCACTCTAAACAGCACTAAATTAAAAACAAAGCTTTTATGCCTTTATTATATTTTCCGAACTAAGGTTTTTATTTTTACAAATTGCTGTACAATTTCCCCTTGGTTGAAATTGAAGTTTCCTTGTGGGAATTATGTAAATCAGGTACTCGAAATATTGGATCTAGTCGTTAAACTTCCAGATGCCGAATTTTTGAATCACAAAAGTGGATGGTTGCTTTACCATACTCCCTGGAGTCCAACATAGTCCAGAAAATGCCACACTTTCTCCTGCTTGATTAGCTACTTTCCATTCTCTACCCACCAACGGTTCAATTTCTCCTTGAACTAATAAATTTTCTCTAGTTTCTGTATGAGCCAAAAGTCTGCTATTTCCTATATTTTCTACTATTTGAATTACAATAGAGATATTTTCAGATGTCCAAGTATAGGCATTAAATATTTTTTCAGATTCTGTTATTTCTTTTATTTCTTTTACTGCAACATCACCCCAACCATAACCTCGCTCACCTCCCATCTGTAAACGATAACAAGCCTCTTTCCATTGTACCGCACACTCTTCTTTTTCAACTTTTTCAAACACATATCCCACTAGATAAACCTGTTTACCCTCATCCAAAGTACGAGGTGAAATAAACTCAACTTCATGTAATAATCCTGGCTCTGCTGCTTGTTGAGGATATACTAAAGCAGTGCTGGCATAACTACTTAAAAAACAGCGCCGAAACAGACTTTCGTTTTCGTTTTCACTTCCCCAAGGCCATTTAACTTTATAAACTCCATTTGATTCAATAGCAGGATAAAAGTAAGTAAAAGCTAAATTATCATCAACTTTTTTCCCGTAGCATTCATACTGTTTTGTATCAGTTGCAGGTTCATCAGTTCCATTACGGGTTAATCGCATTGTCAATGCACCCCAAAATACACGCCCAGTCAAATAAGAACGGGTACGTTGTACATTCCCCACTTTGCCACAACCAATATGTAAAGGAGATTTGAGTTTAAAAACTACTTGATAGGCTCTCCAAGTCAAAGGTTTCCCTCCTGTTGATTATTATTTTTTGCTGTTTCTTCTTGACGAGCTTTTGCACCATAACGAGCATAAATCAACATTTGCTCTAATATTTCTTTTGTAAGTAATAATCGTTCTAAATCTTGAGTTACATTATCAGTAATATGTTTGAGTACAACACTGGAAGTAAGATCATTGGTTCCATTTTTTTGAGGTTTATTCCACTCAAAACCTAGTTTTTGTAATAGATTTAGCATTTCTTGAACTACAGCTTGACCATTAGCTTTTTCCTTAGCTAGTAAATAAAGAAAACAAGCATATACGCCATCTTCTTGTAAAACACCTAATGCTTTTGTGACTGTATTTTCTATATCACTAACTTTTTGATTTTTGGTATTAGTAATAATTGATTGTGCGTGTTGTGCCGCGAGGCGATCAAGATTAGCCATCATGCTTGACCTCCTTCAGTAGTTTCTATAGATGATCCAGAAGATGTTTGTTGATTACTCTGCAACGGGTTAAATAGTTCTTGAAGTTCAACAGTCTTAGGATCGCCAATCATTGCCATTCTTCCAAAACCCCGCGTTCCCATACCACCAACTCCCAGCCATTCAATCATTTTCAAACCAGATTTAACTACGCATAATGGACATTGCCAAGCACCTCCGGGTAAAGGATTTTTTGTTCCATCTTCCTTAAGCTTACCTGTTTCCTTAATTTCACCTAATGACCATCCTTTTTCACCACTGCGGTAATCATCTAAAACAACATCTGCGGTAAGAAAAGTAGCACGGGGAATGGCTTCATAAGTAAACAATGCCCCATCGTTGGCTGCACCAGTTTCTGGGTTAATTGCGACAGATGTTCTGACTTCTAAATTACTATTTACTACTTGGCTAAAAAGAGCATCTTTAACAATAACAATTTTGTTGATGGCTTTGTAGCGTTTATCATTTTGCCATTGAGGAGGTGCTTCTATTTCTGCTTTTATCTCAGCATTCAGCATTAACCAGCCTAGATTTAATCGTTTATCAGGTTTATCCGAATTATCCCAATTCAAAATAACAGTTTCAAGATTATCTGGCTCATCAGGTAAGTTAGTAAACCCTGCATCATCTAATCGCTCTCTCGTACTCACCCACACGGGACCGACCATTGAATGCACGGGGAATAGCAAAATGTGAGCATCAAAAATATTTACAACACCTGAGTAAGCAATCTCTTTCTTTTTAGGGTTTGGATTACCAGTTTGTGGATTATCACTATTACCTGAATGTAAATAACCAAAGGTGTAACAGATTGGGTTATTTTCAGGATTTTTAACATATTTTTGATCTTGTCCTGCGGCTTCGGGGGTTTCATATAACTGTGCTGCATAGGATCGCGCCGCACCATGTAAACTTGTACCGGGAATTTTCGGAATTTTAGTTCCTGGTTCTCGCACGATGCTATTATCAACTCGTCCTAAACGATAGCCTCCTGTACCGATATGAACAGGATCGAGAGTCATAAATAGGTAACGTTGTCGTTTGTAAGTTGCCATTAGTGTTTTACCGTTCTTTTAAAATTTCCATATACAAGTCTGTTATGTCTGCCAGTTCTCCTCGCACTGCTGCATTAATTAGTAGCTGGCGATTTTCTTGAGGAATATCTATCCATTTTTTATAGTCTTTAGTCCAAGCTGTATTAGCTAGTGTATCAGTGACAAACTGCTCAAATATTTTATCTTTCCATGATTCTTGTTTTATATCTTCCCCGTACCAGATATCACGGGTGGCTTCAATGCTGTAAATCACCTGATGACGCTGGGAGGTTTCGAGGTTTTTGAGAATTTTCCAGAGTGTTTGAATACGGTCTAGGTCTTCGAGGTAGAAGGGGCGAGTTTTGCGGGGACGGCGGTCTTTTTCGTCGTAGTGAATATCGAACCGTCGGGCGGTGCTGTCGAGGTATTCAAAGTCAAAGGTGGAGGGGGTAAAATAAATTTGGTCGCCTTCTTTTAAATCCCCAGCGTGAACTAACCAACAGGGTTCAGTTATACCAGGTCGCTGACTTTTGATTTTGCGCGATCGTCCATCTACTTCTTGATCATCTTTTGTTTTTACAAAAACGTAAGGATACCAATTATCATCTGTTGTTCCATCTCCCATTTTGTTAGGAACGTGCCAGGTGATTTTGCGATCGCCTTGAATTAACTCTGTATCGCTTTCAACTAAGTTTATTAGGCTGATAGTGATCGTTTCTTCAAATTGCTTCGTTCCATTTGCTAATTTCTGTTTTTCAGGAGGTAGTGTTCCTTGAGTTTTTGATTGCACTTGCCATAATTGTTGACTACTAGATTTATAGCTCAACATTTGTCGTCCAGCGTCTAAAGCAGACCGGAGGGGAGTACGACGATCAAAGTAGACAACACCTAAATGTAAGGGTAAGCGGTTACGGACTTTGCCCATTTCTCGTTCATATTTTGTTTTTATCACCTCAACTACATCAAGAGATTTTTCTGCTGGAACAAGAGCCATAAATGTACTAGGTTCAGAGAGAATAGGAATTATAGGACTGTATTCTTGTTCCTCAAATAAAACATTATTAATATTTAACTTACCTGGTAATTTATTAGAGCTTCCATATCCAGTTGGTTCTTCTATAAAGAATTGTTGATAACGTAACTGTTCAGCAATAAATTCAGCAGCTGATTCAATTTTTGAGTATTGTTCAGATTTAGCACCTAATTTCTTAGCAGCATAGCAAAGATTATCTGTGGTAATGAGCTTACAACCATTATGTAAAACACTTAGTTTTGTCGTTCCTAGAACCAGGTCATAAGAACCTAAAGACTGTAATTTAATCTGGTCAATATTATTGAATTCAATGCTAAGACGACCTTTTATTTTTGGTAGTTTTGTGTCTGCTAGTGCTGTTTGCCAAAACTGCTGAGTGGTACGCCAAACGCGCTGGATACGAGCAAAAGATGGCTTTTTTTCTGGTTCTTTAACACTTGGACTACACACAACCAATAAAGTTTTGATCATATCGCCACTCAGCCAATCATTCAAATCAAATTGACCAACAACTAAGGCTAAACGAGCATTATTATCAGCAACTTCATCAATCCAGATAGTATCTCTAGTTTCTATATCTTCTTTAGTTAAGTCTTGTAGCCATATTTTTGCTCTGTTACTGCGTCTTTCTAGGCAAATACTGCAAACATTTCTCGATTTTGCTTGTTCCTTTTTTTTCTTATCATTTCCTCCCCATCCCTGTGAACGAACACCACAAACTGTACAGATGTTAGAGATTTCTGATTGCCACCAGATATCTGAACAATCTTGAAAAGGAGTTATGTTAGGTAATTCCTGTTGTAATGCTTCATGTAGAACAATAGCTTTTTCATGTGATTTTGTAAGATAAACTTGAGGCTTTAGCTCTCCATTTATCTCAAACTCACGTTTCCACCCATTATTTAAGATTTGATTTTCAATAAGATTTAACAATTGGTTGCCATCAATATCATTCTCTAATTCTGGCACTAAAAAAGCACTACCATTTTCATCTCGATATACTTCATTTCCTAATGCGTAAGTTTCCTCCAAAAGTCTACGGACACAATTTAGTGCTAGTTGTAATGATTTTTTTCTTCCGTGCAAATCACCAATAGTTAGTGATCTCTCTAAAAAACTGAGTCCATCAAACCTAACCGATAAAATACGCCACTTTAGGTTATTTTCAGTAACTTTATTCTCTAAAATATATCGAGCGGCTATTGCTTTCCAAAAAGCTGCTGTAGCTGCTCCCCACTCTGAAAGTCTTACTTCATTAAGAGGTCGCCTTGTATCTCCAACTGCATTATTAAATGCTTGTTCTATGTTATGAATAAAAATATCGCGCTGATCAATACTTTGAACTGCTTCCAAAAGTTTTGATGAATTTTCTCCTAGTGTAATCTCAAATCCAAAAATAGACCCAATGAACTTGCTTTCCTCTCTAAGTCCTTGTTCTTCTTCAGGCTTATCTACATGAGCAACATCATGACATTTCCCTAATAATTTAATACGCCAGTCTAAAGAAAGTTTAGCTTTAGAAGGATTTTTCCCTTCTTTTATTATTTTTGCAAGCGAAGTATCTGCCGTAGATAAATTAAGTGGATCTTGTAGAGAACATCCTTCGAGACTAGATTTGACACGGGGAGTAGTTTGACTTGGATTAAAGTTGTTCCCCAAGCTGATCCACTGCTTAATACACTTATCCCAATCATGTAGAAATGCAGCCACTTCTCCTAAAAGCAAAGCGTCACGGTTATCCGCTAAATCTTGTAAATCATGAGTCATGGCTGATTTCCTTTCTTTGGTGTAGATGCTTTGCTATTTCCTTGGTGCGATCGCCTAACTCACTCAATTTATTAAAAGAAACTTCAGTCATAGCTGGTTTTGGCGTTAGTTTAGGTTCAGGTATTATTTCTAATATCGCAGTTTCAGCTATAGGCCGTTCATTATCCCACCACTTTTTAGCCTTATCGTAAAGTTGTCCAGTTTTTTTCCCAGACTTTCCTTGTAAGTATCGTTCTTTAGACTTGAAAGTACCATCAGGATTTAGAAAATCTGGATCTATTTGTCCAGGTGCAACCAGATAGCGAGGTAGATCGGGTTCTGATGGTTTTACTTCTGGTTCTGGTGGCTTTAGCTCTGGTATATCAGCCCGAATTGCTAACTCTCCCTGACTGTCAAGTTGATCCTCCACAATTCCAAAACCACTACTGGTCTTTGCTCCAAAACCATAAACCGTGAGCATCGCTTTTACCCCTTCTGCCACAATTTCTAAATCTTTAGCAACTTGGCTCTCATCAATTGCACCAAAAGGTACGTACAAAATCATAAACTTACCTGTTGCCCTGATTGGAACTGACTCAATCAAAATGGGATTTTTGCCTGTACTTTTTTTGCGATCATGCGGATTAATTACTTCCAAGGCAATCTTATCAAAGAACGTTGGATAAAAATAAAGCCGACCTGAAAAGAACCCGGTTGAAGATAGATAACGTCTAATGTATCGCTGATACAAACGCGCCAAATCTCTACCACCAAGATTATCGAGATAACTATCAAATTTTTTTTCATCTATCTGAAATCCATTTTCAGTGCCAAAAAGTCGCCCGATACTAACTCTTTTGGCTACAAATTCTTTCTTTTGCTGACGTTGTTTTCTTACCCCTTCATCTAAACCACACCACCACCCTGCCAATTGTTGAAGCATTGCATTATGTAAAGCCCCTTTCCAGCTTGTTGAAGCAACCATTGGGGTTTGAAATACCTTGTCTTTACGTACTGGATTATCAAGTAAATGGAAGGAGCGATCATCTTTACTCAAATAGGGTTTTTGTAGTTTGAAAGGTACACACAGCATAAAACTGAGTGCTGGTAAATTTTCAAGTTCTGAAATATTGGGAATGAATCGAAAATCTTCTGGTATTTTTTTTGTAGTGAGATTCTTTTGCCAAGCATCACGAACATGATTTTTGAGATCAGAGTTAAGAGCCTCATACCACAAGTAGGATAAGTGAGGTTCAATTTTAACAGCATCTGTAGCAGCTTGCTTTATTTCGTTTCCTGCTTGTTCACACACACTTTTATTATTGTCTCTTTTGCCTTTTTTAAATTTTTCTGAGGCTAGTTCAAATTTATTCAAAGAATCAATTAAATGCTCTTTTTCAAAAGCATAGTAATCATATTGCATTGCCATCCTCCTATATTTTTAATAAGCTTTGCAGAAAGGCTTTTTCATCAATCATTTTTCCAGTTTCAGAATCTCTACCTGAGTTTATTTCACGCCAAAGGGTTAGATTGTGGTTATTCTTCAAGTGTTCATGAATTTTCTCTACAACCGTTTCTCGATTCCAGATAGTATTGTAAATATCTGCTTGTTGAGGAATATAACCCCATACACGGATTACTATATTTCCATTTTCATCTTTATAAGGTCGAGATATTTTAACTTTAGCGGCTATAACATCACCTTTAACTGTACCCATAATAAAATGACGTATATTTTTATCTGATCTGAAAAGTTGTCGTAAATCATATTTCAAATCAAAGGTACTTCTTTCATCAAAATTTGAATCTTTAGAATGTATTTTTGCAAGAAAAATGTTTTGTAACGAAGGTAGTTTTCTATCAGATTCACTTCCGTTAGTGAGAATGAGCCAATCGTATAGAGGCTGAGTATCAATAATGCCAGCACACTCAATTTTAATTACACCAAACCCCATCTGAGAACGCGCTCCTAAAGCCGACCAATCAGCAATAAATTGAATTAGTCCAGCAATAATTTCAGGCTTGAATTTTGGATTGAAGCTTTGAATTTTAATAATAAAAGTGCCATTTTTAGGGGCATTTGGAGGGTTAGAATCTCGAAAATACCATTTTAGCTTACCTTGATCATTTGTATAAGTTCGATCTGCTGTAATAGTATGCTTAATTTGTGCATCAGAGATTTCAATCTCCTGTACCTCCAGACGAAACTGACGTTTCCAACCAGTTGCGCCAAACACTTCGCAGACCTTACAAAGTCCATTGTTAGGCTTCTTGGAATCGTATGAGCATTTTTGCTCAGTCGGATCACAGACCACACCCCCCATCCCGCGCACCAGAACCTCCATCCACCAGCGCAGACTACCAAGCAGTCCGGTTTCGTGAATGCGATCGCACTTTCCGGCCTCAATACCGCCTGTCCAGATTGGAGTGAGAGTTTTAATTTTTACTTCCATTGCCACTATCTGATACCCTTCACCAAGCGTATCCAATTTTTGAAGTTTTGGCTATAAAAGCAACTGTATCTACTGAATTTTATAGTAAGTCTGCTAACGCAGACTTAGCTAAAGAAATCAACAACTAAATTAACTACTGTTGTTTACTTCACTCTTTGCACAAGCAGCAAATCATACACCAAAAGCACATTATTTAGGTTTAATAACTTTTCTTCCCTTTGCAACCCCAATCAAAATTAAAACCCATGCTGAAAAAAACCACAAACCCAAAAACTAATTGATACCCTAAAACTACTCCCCCCACACTGGCCTATCATCCCCACTCAGGGAAAAAGACCATTAGGGTATCAATGGGAACAACACCCCTGGTCTCCTCAAACATTGCTGAACCAACTCCAACAATCTGAAAAAGTCCCAGTCAGAAACCGCTATCACGGTTTTTACAAAGTAACCCCCACAGGTATAGGTCTCCTTTGCGGTCAAAACTCCCAAGAATTTCTAATCGCCATAGACTGTGATGGATACAGCGCCCATGCAGCAATTATCGCACATCAACCACTACCCACCACAGTTGCATTTACATCAGGACGACCAGGAAGGGCGCAATATTTACTGAAATTACCAGGTAACAATCACCCCCAATTCAAATCCCGCAAAATCACCACCGCCCCCGGTGAAGTTTTAGAATTTAGAGGTACTAAACTACCATCAATACTTCCCCCCAGTATTCATCCAGAAACAGGTTATTATCGTTGGCTGAGTGGTTGTCGTCCTGACCAAATCGAAATAGCGATCGCACCATCTTGGGTAATTGAACAGATGACCAAACATGCGAAATCACCAAAAAGAGATTACCACAAAAACAGTAACTTTTTACCAACCAATCCAGAATTTACAGGTGAGGATACAGAAACAGCACTGTTACTACTAGAAATTATTCATCCTCGCTTTGCAGATAAATATGATTCATGGATCAAGGTGGGAATGGCTTTGAAATCAGTCAATCCTACCCTGCTTTCTGTTTGGGATGAATGGAGTCAGCTATCAGCTAAATACACACCAGGAGAGTGCGAATACAAATGGCAATCTTTCAGAAAATGGGGGATGAATATGCAGATTTTACACCGTTTAGCTAATCTTTCCTAACTACTAATTATGTCAAAAATCGAAACTCAACAAATTGTGGATGCAGATGTAGAAACTGACGATAACGATGCTGATTTCACCACCTCATTCACAGAAAATGATGTTGTTAACGTAGCCTCTGAAAAAGAAGATAGATTTGATTTTGACAGCAACACTATCATCTTAGGCATCCAAATTTTACCAGCCAATCAAAACGATTTACGGCAGGTGTTAATCACGGCTGGAATCAAGGGAGAACCACCAGTTATGCAAGTTACAACACTGCATGAAATTGAGGAGTATTCAGTAATAGCTGAAGTTCTCACGAAACTAGAAGCTATCTTACCACAAATAGCAGAACAATCACAACAAAGAGAGGCACAAGAACAGAAATTATCTGTCAACCAATCAGAGAATAACAAAATTGTCAATCCTCCTGATTTACCACCAACTAATACTCACAAAACTAACCCATCTAATCAATTAGCACTGTTTTAATATGCCTTACATTTTGATAATTGAAGGTCAAGAAATACCCATAGCTGATGAAATTGCAGCTACTGACGAAACGCTCCGCAATGCCCTGACACCATTCTACCCAGAAATTGCTCATGCAGAAATTACACGAACAAATAAAGAGGGAATTACCCAAATTCGCATGGTCAAGAAAGCAGGTACTAAAGGTTTAGGTGATATTCTTCAAACTCTAATTACCAGCGAACATCAATTTAACCCAGCTTTACTATTAAGCTGGCAAATCAAAATGTTAGAAATTCAAGGTCATCTGAATATCGAAAATTTGCTGTTATTACAAGATGAACTGAAAACAGCAATTACCACTGGGAGAGAATGGCAAACTGAATTAGATAAGAGTTTAAATATTCTCAAAAAATCTCCTCCTATACCTTCACAAATACCAATTTCCGGCTTCTAATGCAGTCTCAATATCAATTGGCTGCTGAATCTTTGAAAAAATACCAGATTCCCAAAACTGTGCAAGAGGGAATTTGGTATTTAGAAGAAATCAGCGAACAAATTAATTACCTCAGTCTCTACAAAGAACTATTCCCCCGTGAATGGTCATCTTCAACAACTGCCTTGAGACAACATTTATATCCTAGTGTTTACAGTGACCTAGAAATTGAGTTTTTAGAACTGGTGAATGAGTGGTTATTTCCCATAGACTACCTGGAAGATTTTCGGGAATGTACAGAAAAATACACAGAAATTCCCGTTTATTCCCAAAACACAGATTGGTGGGAAATGAGTTTAGAAGAACTCAGTTTCACAGAACAATTTATATTGTCACTTATAGGTTATGGACATCCTCAAGAAGATTGGATTTCTTGCTTTGGATTCATTCCTGATAAATTGGTGACTGTGGATAAAATCAATTGGGATAAACTTTCATCATTTTGTCAACAAACAGCACCACCTTTGTCTCTACTTTATGATGTCATATCCATCATTGACCACAGTACAGAATGTATTTGGTTAGATGTGACCCATGCAGAATATGTCTCTTTTGAATGGGAACAAGAAGTGCTGAAATATTTAGCTGAACAATGGCAATTATGCCAAACATATTGCCAGAAAATGACAGAATTTTCAGAATGGATTGAATCTTCTATTGACCATAGAAAACAGGTAATCAAACTATGGAACAAAGCACAGAATTAACTAACATTTTACCTCAACTCAACATTGGTGATATCTCACATTCGATTATCAACCAAACTACTCATACAGAAACACTAGCACATATGCTATTTCTGCCAGGTCAATACCTTCTAGTTTACAAAGAAGGAGAAACAACCAATTACAAATTTATTGCTCCTGCTGCATTGAGAGAAGCTTTTGCTGCTGAACCCATTGATTCAGGTTATTTACCAACAAATACCGTGAGGTGGGGAAGATGCCACAAAGGAGAATGGTTGGTGCAGTTTTATCCACCACAAAGTTATTGCATCTCCTTGGAAAATACAACTTTTAAAATACCTATGCCGGGATTAATATTTGCCGGATGTAATCGTCAATATTGGATTTGGGCTATTAAGAAATTTGAGCAAAATTCTCCCCTATTTTATGCACCATTACCAAACGTGATGGAGAACGGTTCTATCTGTTTTGGTGAAAATTCTGTTCCCCATTGTTCCCCTGAAAATATCATGCAGGTATGGCAATTATTTTGGCATAGTGCTTTTAATCAAGATTCGGTGCAGGGTAAATCTAAATCATATCCTGAAAATGTGCGATCGCTCCTCTATCAACTACACAACAACAAGTCTAAAAGATACCCAACACGGGATTTAGTTCCTTGGAGTAACAAAACCATCACCACTGCAATTGAGCAGATTATCTCATGACTATACCAGGACTCATCAATTATCAATTTGCCACTAGCACCGACTTACCACCGATAACAGGCAAAATGATGGAATACTGGGTAGCTGGGAACGGAGTGTTTATTCGTGCTGCACGTCAAGGACTGTCTGCGTGCTTTCCTATCAACCAATGCAGTATTCGCGGTTTACCCCATCTCACACCCTACTTTCACCTGCAATATCCCTTGGTTTCCGCTAAATTAACGTTGCAAATTTTACACGTAGCTCAAAATACGGGACACCAAGAAATACTCTTCTATCTCTGCTTTACGGACGGAGAATGGCATCTGCACACCCCAGAACAAACTGCCACATCTACCAGTGTAACTCCAGTAGAGGCAACCAGCTTATCATATCAGACTGCGATGATTGAGGTACACAGTCACCACAGTATGAGCGCACAATTTTCTGCTACTGACGACGAGGAAGAAGCTGGAAAATTTAGAATCTTCGCTGTTTTGGGTGAAATTTTCACTAATCCCCATATCTGTGTGCGGTTGGGTACATACAGCCACTTTTGGCACATCCCTGCTAACTGGGTATTTGAATTGCCAAGCTGTTTAATATCCAATTCGGTAGCATCTACATGATTACAGCTATTTTCAGGTAAATCATAGTTTTTGTTTCGCGCAGAGTCGCAGAGAAACAAAGGCGCAAAGGAATCAATGTGTGGTTTAAATAGTTGAAAACTGCTGTAAACAACCACAAAGACGCAGAAAACGCAGAGGTAAAAATTCAAGGAATGATACCGCTACAAAACGGATTTGATGTCACAGATATTACACCATTATGAAATTAAACCTATCTTTTGCTCATTCTGTCCCACTCATGCTTCCTGCACATAATCACGTTGAGTTTATAGTTGTGGGTGCTGGTGGGACGGGTGGTTTTTTGATTCCATCGGTTGCTAAACTGATGCTGGAAATTGAAGCAAACAGCAACAAAACAGCTTCTTGTATAGTTGTAGACCCAGATATCATTGAACCTAAAAACATTCCCCGACAGAATTTTCAACAGTCGGAGGTTGGGTTATACAAAGCGGAAGTTTTAGCAGCTAGATACAGTTTAGGATTGGGAGTACAGATTAGAGCGATCGCTAAACCATTCACTAAGAAAATTGTATCAGCAAGATGGCGCAAGTTAACAGTAATTATCGGTTGTGTAGATAATGCTGCTGCGCGTGCTGAAATTAGCAGTTGCTTAGACCAAAATTACCCAGGTTCTCTACCACAAATTTGGTGGTTAGATTGCGGTAATCATGCTAATTCTAGTTCTGGACAGGTGCTACTTGGTTCTACTAACCAATTTACCTTAGAAGCTGCTTTTGATAATCTTCAAAAACCCAATTTCTGTTTTAATCTTCCCAGTCCTTCTAGGCAACATTCAGAACTGCTAATACCATTACCTGAAGAATCAAATTCAACAAGTTTATCGTGTGCTGAAATTCTAGCACGAAACCGCCAAAGCTTATTTGTTAATCAACAGGTAGCTGTTATTGCTGCGGAGTATTTGCTGGCATTAACATTAACTGGAAGTTTGAGAAAACTTGCAACCTATTTCCATAATACTACAGGTTCTTGTCGTTCACTATATACCTGTGTAGATTCTCTGCAAAAGTTTACAAATGAGGAAATCGTTCCACAAAATCGTTCAGTTTTAGTTTAGCAATACAGCATCAAATTACTCTCGCTGACGCGCTTCTTCCTTGGAGAAATTCAAGGGAGAAGATTATTTATAACACTTACGAAAATCCTTGAAACTCTTATTTTTTATGTATTTTAGGTCTTTGTAACTAACCACAGAGATAAAACCAATGCTCAACATTACTAGAGTACAACTTAGTGCTAGTGGATGGACTCTCAATATCCTTTCACCCAGAGTTGCTACTATCACCAGTCCTTTGGGACAAAGAAAAGTCACATATTTTGGTTTTGAAACTGAAGAAAAAGCAATCCAATTTAAACAATGGCTAGTTGAAAATACTGCCAATTCGTCTACTTATGTAAGAAAAGCAGAGCGATTAAGTCAAAATTGGGAATGTAAATGTTGGAATATACCAACAGATTTAATAATTCAAATCGCCGAGCTTGATATAAACCAACAAACCCAGTTTCAAAATCAACAAAATTAGTTCAAATAATAAAAATTCGAGCCGAAAATAACTAATTTATTTGCGCTACGCGCCAAGTATTTGATGATTTTAATCAGAAGGCGCGATCTCTTTTTTTAGATAGGCTTTCAATTTTAAAGAGGTGTATACAGATAGGATTATTGTATACATTAAACGCCTTCATTGTCAATCATATCATCATACTTTCTTGCCCAAAATTGTACAAACTCTATCTAAATATGAAAATATCCCATTCATTTACAGCCAATATTACCAAAGACACTTACGTCAGTTCATACAGCAATGGTAATAATCAATCCTGTTCATTTTTTGCTGATGGAGAAACAGTGACAATAAATTTTAATACTGATTGTCTTCACCAAGTACGAGAAACTATCAAAGCTCTCCAACAAATAGATCAGTCTCTTTCTGAACAAAGACAACAACAAATTGCGAATGAACTTGAACAGTTAAATACTCATCATTTCATGTCACTTTCTCAAAGTCATAACGGTAAATATCACACAATGGAAATCAGTTCATAAACATACATTTTCGTTTCTTTAGTCTTTTTTATCTTAATGGTGTTTAACGATTGATTAAAATTTACCAAACATGAATTCCAGAAAATGGGAGCATCCCAAATGTGTAAGTTTATTTTTGGCTTGAGGTCAAGACATGAAATGAACAAATGAACGAACCACGAAGGAGCGAAGGACACGAAGGTAAGAAGAAAGAAGAGAGTTTTCAGATACTTATTCTACATTTTTGCAAAATTGGTATGCTCCCCAGAAAATAATTGTCCTGTATACAAATTACAGGGTAAATAAAGGTGTTTAGTGGCAAATTAAGCACCTCTTATTTTATTACTTCATTGACATCAAAGAGCCGCACCCTTATGAAATTTACCATTTCTCAGAAAGAATTAGCTGATACCCTCGCTGTGGTTAGTTACGCTGTACCTAACAAACCTCATCATCCTATTCTCAATAATATATTGTTAGTTGCTGAACAGCAAGAACAGCAAATTTTAGTTACTGCTTTTGATTTGAGTTTAGGAATTAGAATTCAATGCAAATCTAGAATAGAAATAGAAGGTAAAATTGCTTTACCCGCTAAATTATTCACCCAGGTAATTTCAAGTCTCCCTAAACAAGATATTACTTTGGAAATTGTAGATAATGCGGCTATTATTACTCACTCCTGTGGTAAATGTCGCATTCAAACAGTTAGTCCTCAAGAATTTCCATCTTTACCAGAAATTGAAGGTAAGAATATTACATTACCAGCAATCAAATTATTACAAGCATTAGAAGCAACATTATTTGCTGCTAGTAATGATGAAAATAAACAAGTTTTAGCTGGAGTTCATTTTCAATTTACTAATAGTAGTTGGGAAGCAGCAGCAACAGATGGACATCGGTTAGCAGTTGTTTCTGGAACGATAGAAACGGATGAAAATTTAACAGAAACCACACAAGGTAATGCTAATTCCAATACCGTAGAAATCACAATTCCTCAACCAACACTAATAGAATTACAAAAGATTTTGGGTACTGTAGGAGATAACAGCGAATGTACTATTAGCATTGATAATAGTATTGCAGTGTTTACCTTACCCACTATCCAAATTACCACCAGATTATTAGAAGGAGATTATCCCAAATATTCAGCTTTAATTCCACGACAATTTCAACATCAAGTTATTGTTGATAGGAAATTATTAGATCATGCTCTAAAACGAGTGGGAATTGTAGCTGACCAAAAGAATAAGATTGTCAAAATTATCTGTGATTATCAGCATCAACAAGCAACTTTATCTACTGAATCTTCAGATATTGCTGGTGCTGTGGAATCTTTGAATATTAAACCCCAAGATGGTTATCAGCAACAATTAGTCATGGGTTTTAATATCAAATATCTGGAACAAGCTCTCAAATTTCTACCTACGAATGAGGTCTTGATTCATATCAACCAAACTACAACTCCTGTGGTTATTACTCCTGTTGATGGTATTCTCAATCAATTAATTTTGGTAATGCCAGTTCAACTTATTAATAATAACAGCACAGCAATGAAAGAAGATGCTTCAGATGATCATGAGGAAGTTATCGTTACAGAAAATATTTCCTCAACAACTGAAGTGAATGAGGAAATAAATGTAGCTGGTGAAGCAGTGGAAATAGAAGAAGATATCAAGGATAAAAATGATGTGATGAAACCTAATTCTTCTGGACAGAAAAACACAGCAGAAACTAAAAGTAATTCTCGAAATTCTGCCAATTCTACTCCTAAACCTAGAGGAAGTAAAAAGAAAGTCGCTGCTGCATAGAATGACTGAATCAAAAATTGCAATGGTTTAGATTTAGCAAACCAAACCTCAATACTTATCAGTCAAAAGTTCTGCAAATATCTCTTCAACCCTAATTCCTCTGTGTACTCTGTGTCTCTGTGGTTCGTTACATCAAATCTGTTTTAACAACCACACCAAAAATTACTCACACCCCAAGTTTATTACTAATACATGAGCTTGGGTAAATTCAACATATCTACTTTTGAAAAACATGACATACCAACCACTTCACCTGAAATATCGTCCCCAGTCCTTTGCTGAACTTGTTGGACAAAGAGCGATCGCAACTACTCTCACCAATGCTATCACATCCCAACGAATTGCCCCGGCGTACTTATTCACTGGACCTAGAGGTACAGGTAAAACTTCCAGCGCACGCATCTTTGCTAAATCTCTCAATTGTCAACATGGTGATTTTCCTACTCCCACACCCTGCGGCCTGTGCAATTCCTGTACCAACATCTCTAAAGGTTTATCCCTGGATGTGGTGGAAATAGATGCTGCTAGTAACTCTGGTGTTGAAAATATCAGACAAATTATTGACCGTACTCACATTATACCTGTCAATAGCCGCTACAAGGTGTTTGTTTTAGATGAAGTACATAGCCTCAGTTCACAAGGATTTCAAGCTTTACTCAAAACATTGGAAGAACCACCAAAGAATGTAGTGTTTATCCTCTGCACGACAGAAATTCACAAAGTTCCTGCAACAATAATTTCTCGTTGTCAAAGGTTTGATTTTAAAAGAATTGGTGTTGAGGATATGGTACAACACCTCAATCAAATTGTAAATGAGGAATTAATTGATATTACTCCAGAAGCATTACGTTTGATTGCACAAATTTCTTCTGGTTGTTTGCGGGATAGTCAATGTTTACTGGATCAATTGAGTTTACTAAATATCACCATTGACGAAAATTGGGTATGGGAAATGATGGGAAATGTACCTGAGTATGAATTGCTAACAATGGTGGAAAGAATTGCTGAAAATGATAGCGATTCAGTAATTAATATTATTCGGAATTTGTTGGAATGGGGTAAAGAACCTTTAATAATTCTGCAAAATCTCACTAGCTTTTATCGAGATATGTTGATTGCTAAAACGTCTCCTAGCAGTAAAGAAATGGTGATGCTAACTGAAGATACTTGGCAACAATTGTGTCAAATAGCTAAAAGTTGGGAAACTACAAATATTTTAGCAGGACAGCAGCACTTGAGACAATGTGAGGTGCAAATCAAATTATCTACTCAACCACAGTTATGGTTAGAGGTTGGTATTTTGGGTTTACTACCTGCTGCTAATTCCTCTAATTCCAGCAATTCAAATCAATTCGTTTCAATTTCTGAAAATCCACCTTGGACGAATTGGACAACACCTGCTGATGCTATTGTTTGGGCGCAAAAAAAGTTACCAAATATGAGTGTTGAATCTTTGCAAGAACATTGGAATTTATTAATTCCAGTCAATGGAAAGAAAGCTCCTATTTGGGTGGAAACGGTACAACAGTTAGCATCTTCTCGATAAAAGTTATCAATGAAAATTGAAAATTAAACAGTAGCTATTCAAACAAATACAGCACTTTTAGAGTAAATGAGGTACACCAATTTTAGAAAGTAGTTTTAAACCTTAAATTTCAATCGGTTACTGGATCTCATAAACCTTGAATCTGCTGTAATTACCACTTCCTTTTTACTGTCATACCATTTCTTCGTGAGGCTGCGCCAATTCTTTGATTTTCTCTCTCTGTGTCCTCTGTGTCTCTGTGGTATGGCTAACGCCACGCTTCGCGAACGTTCATCTTAATTTCGCACATCTTCATACAAAATTAGCAGCAGTTTACCTGTTTCTTTCCTTTTATCTTCTCTTCCCCTCTTCCTTCGCTTCCTTCGCACCTTCGTGGTTCATTCAATCAATATTTTCTAAAAGAAAGCGAGTAATTAGTAATTCGTAATAACTCAGTCTATCTATTTCAAATTATTTGTTACCATTGGAGTAATAATCATGCAAATATCTTGTCAATCTAAAAGTGGAGAATCATGTACACAAAGTTTAAATACTTTAGAGGAATTATGTGAATTTATCAACAATCACCCAGTATCCTCTTACAACTTCCACATCAATTCTGTGATTTACCAATTGTTGAAAATAACAACCTGTGAATGGCGTGAACATCCGAAAATTCTCCTGAATGTCCAAGGAAAAGTCTTACCTCAAGAACTGACAATTACACATTTAGACGATTTTCACTATTTCTTATCTCAATACCCATCACCACAATATTTACTGGAAATCAATTCTGCACTTTTCAAAATGCAAAAGATAGGAACTATTGGTAAGTAACCAACACCAAAAATGAACACTGATTACAATCATCGTCATTTTATCGCCAAAAGCGGTAATCAAATTACTGTTGCAGAAGATAAATTAAACATCTTCTACACAGATAATACCGTTTATCGTTCCTGGCAACCTTTACAGACTATTAAACCTTACAATGCCCTGAAGCAAATGGTTATTGACATTGAAACTTCAGGGCTGATTCCTAGTAAAGATAGAATTTTCGCTATTGGTTGTATGAATGAATTGGGCGAGTATTTTGTATTTATGGATGAAAATGAATCAAAATTACTCTGCCAATTTATTTCCTATTTTCAGTCTATTTCTCCTGATGTAGTTCTCACATACAACGGTACAGATTTTGATTTTCCATTTATCATTACTAGATGCCTAATCAATAACATATCTCATCCATTTACTATTTCTGAGCAATCGAGAATTATCAAGACAGCACAGGTATTTGGTAAACCTATGAATATTTCCGAAATATTCATCAGCAACAGCCAACATATTGATGTGTATATTTGTGTCCTGAGATGGGATTTTGTCAATAAAGCTTTATATCAACATTCCCTCAAAAGTGCAGTCATAGAAATGGGATTGCGAGAATCTGCTAGATTAGTTTTAACTCCCCAAGAAATTCAACTTTGTTGGGGTGAAGGTGCAGGTTCTCAAGGATGGGAAAAAATCAGAAAATACCTAATTTATGACTTGGAAGATACGAAATTAATTGCTGATAAATTAGTTCCTTCCTATTACTATGAATCGCTGATAGTACCAGGTCTGAATTTACAACAACTATCGCTCACTGGTAATGGTACTAAATGGCAGCGCGTTTTAGAAAGACAATATTCAGGTTACAAACCAACTGCTGATCTGAAGTTGAAATTTGAGGGAGGACTGGTAATTTCTGTACCAGGTTTACACAAACACATTGCCAAAATTGATGTTTCCAGTCTGTATCCCAGCATTATGCTTAAATATGGGATTTGCTCCCGCAAGGATACGCAACGAGTGGGGTTAAGTATTCTCGATTATCTCACCAGGGAACGACTCAGACTCAAAGAATTAGGAAAGGCTGGAGATTTAGCTGCTAAACAAGCTGAAGCGGCTCTCAAAGTGTTAATCAACTCGTTGTTTGGCTTTTATGGGACTTCTGGTGTTAGTTTTAACGATATGGAAGCTGCTGCACTGGTTACAGCTTATGGTAGACGGATTCTGCGATTCATGATTGATGTGATTGAAAAAGCGGGAGGTATCCAGGTTGAAAGTGATACTGATGGTGTGTTCTTCTCCCACTCTGAACCTCTGCTGATATTTGAAAAGCTGCAAAATGCTTTACCTACTGGTATCAATATAGAGTTGGAAATCCTTGCTAAAGCGATGTTTGTTCCCTCTAGAGGAGCTAAGAATTATATTATCTGGCATGAAGATGGTAAAATTACTACTAAGGGTTCATGGCGGAAAAGAGACCGTTCTCGTCTGGAAAAGGAGTTTCCTTTGAACTACCTGACACAATATCTTCTGTCAAAAGCTAAGGCAGAACAATATTACCAGGAATTAACCAAGGTTATTCGTTCTGGTGATTTTCCTGTGGAACAGTTACAGGTTACTCGGAAAATTAAGAAGGGTGAAAAGGCTCTTTTGGTTCTGGGTAATACTGGGGATGTTGTGACATTTTATCAAGGAATTAGGGGATTGACTAATTCTGAAGCCTATTCCAGTGGGTATTATTTGGAGTTGATAGCTAAAAAACGAGATGAGTTACTTTCGGTTGTTGAGCCTCAAGGTGATGTGGGGAAGCAGTTGAGTCTGTTTTGAGTAAGGGATTATACTAATGATGAGAGCGATCGTCTACGGTAATGGAAAGGGCGATCGCCTATAGATACTTATTGTCTTTTAAAGAATTTACAATTATAACAGGTTTGTTTTACTTCTGGATTGATTTATACAGGGTGTCCACATAAATAAAAATCCTTGTAATACCCCCTCAACAATTATAGTTTTCAATTAGTCAAGATGGTCTATGTTTAATTTCATAAATAGCAATATTGGGTCTGTGGTAACATTGAATACTCTTGCTATTAAATATGTTTCTACTGTTTCCATTAAAGTAAATTCTTTAGGTGAAATATAGAAAGGTATTTTCTCCTCATTTTTGCTATATGGTGTTGCTTTGCTATCAATGTATATCTCTTTGCCATTTTCTACAACTTTAAAGTCGTGATTTGCGGTTGTATTCTGCTCTTTATTAAGCCAAAAAACTTCTAATGTGTTTATTATTTTATGTTCAGTTACAGTTTTTTCTATATTGATATTGATTATTTTGAATCCTGTTTCAGTTTCTTGTATAGAAGAATTGTATTTCTGACTGTAGATTCTCTTTAGCTCTTTATAAACAAATTCCTCACCTTTTCTACCTAAATCTTCATCGTCTTGGTTATAAGGTCGGTTTCCTTGAGCAATTGTAATGTTCTCATCCTCTGTTAAAACTATAATACTATTAGGATCTTCTACATTTAGAATATTTTCAGGAATAAGCTTGACATTGTAACCTTTCTCCTTTAGATACTCTATGCCATTTGCAAAATTTTCTAAAAGCAGCACAATCAACAGCCTTTCAGCATACCGTATATCTAGAAATTTACATAAAGGCTCAACTAACCCATCTAAAACTCTGGGACTCTTCCAATCACCTACATAGTAAAAATTATTTTTTTCAGCCCAAGAAGTCCGTTTTTGTTTATCATTATCATTTCCATAATATAGGAAAATTTCAGATACTTCAAAAATATGAATGTTGTCAATTTTCTCTTTTATAAGTTTATATTCTGCTTCCCAATCTTTGCCCTTTTTAGATTTATCAACAGAAATTAATGCTATAAATGGTGCAATATAAATAAGTTTATTCTTGAGGTCTTTAACTTCAACAGTGTTGTTTGGAATTAAAGGTTTTACAGTATCAATTATTGATACACCAAATAAACGTAATAACTCAATAATTTTTGAATTAATTTTTTCAGTATATATCAAGTTAGCTGCTTTAAAACCTTCAAGAGTAACAACACATAAATCTTTCGGAAAAAAGAAGTTCCACCCATTTTTTGATAAAAGTTTATTATCTGTTCCCCAAAGTTTAATTTTCTCCTTATCTAAAATATGGACATTTGATGCCAATGTCTCATAAATAAGACAAATTCTCTTTTTATTTTCTTCTTTTTCTTCTTCGCTTACATTTATATCTTCAGAGATACTTTTCAAAATTTGCAAATAGTCACTAATTTCTAAATTGGTTTTAAATTTTAAATAACTCAACCAATTAGAAGGTATATATTCATCACAATCAAAAATAGGTAAATATTTTCCTCCAATTTCTTTAATTTTCGGTATATTAATGCTAAAAACATCAGAAGCTTTTAAGCAAGTTTTTTGAGTAGTAGGAATAAATGTAGAGTTCTCTAAACTCCAATAAAAATAATTTTCTACATTTGCAGAACTTTGAAAATACCCCCAAGGCATTGGTGCCATCTTATTTATAGAATCAACAGAAATATTAATAAAAACTTGTTTCCAAAATAATTTAGCAAAGGCATAATTTACCCGTGCAAGTTCTGAATAAGTAATTTTTGTAATATTTATATAATTAAAACCATTAATTAAGTGCGGATATCTGTGTCCTTGTTTTGCTTCTTGTTCTACTTTTAAAAAATAATCAAGCTCAATTTGTTCTAAATCATAACGGCGGCTGATAGTTATATTTTGTAAAGTAATGTTTTGATTTACACCTATCTTTAATAAAAAAGTTTTCCATTCACTTTTCAGGTTTGGATATTCAAAATATTTACTAGAAACATAAAAATCATACTTATAAATAGATTCAATACGTAACTCTGGCTCATAAAAATCAGATAAATAAGCAGTTTCGGAAGAAATTAAATTTTGTTCTTGAGTTAGAAGTTTAAACTTTTGTAATCCTTCATAATGTTGCTCGTGCAATTTACCTTTTTTATGAGTATCAAAAAGGTATCTTCCAATTTGTAAAGCATTTTCTTCAGTAATATAAGTTTCGGCTTGAGCAATAATTGTTTTTTCTATAAAACTCAAATCCGAAGGTTCTTTTACTCCTAAATATTCAACCCAATTCTTAATGCTAGAATTTTGATTAATTTGAGTAACTACATCATTGTGAATTATACTTATATCCGAACTGAATTCTTCTGAAAACTCAACAGAAGGAAAATAAATATACTTGGGACTTTTAATTTTTTGGTTTTGATCAAAAATAAAAGGTGTATTCTTTAACTTTTCATTCCAAATAATCTTCTCATCACCACTCAATTTTTGTGCTTGTTTATACAAAAATGAAATAAGTGTAAAATTATCTTCTAGTTGGTGTTCATTTATAAAAACATCAGACACCAGAAGACCTTCCAAATCATCAATATCAAATACCTTAACGCCTATTCTGATCAAAGCATCCATAGGTTCGATATCTAAAACTAAAGACTGAATAGTAAAATTATTTTGCTGTTTTAGATTGATGTAATTTATGAATATTTGGTCGCTAATTACATCAGAAATATTGGTTTTATCAAAAATAGCTTGGCTAACTTTTAGCAATTCTCCGTTTTTGTTGGGAACAAAAGCAATTGTATCAATAGCTTGTTTGTAGCCTCTGTTAAAACTTTTTTCTAATGCGCTAAATCCATCTAATTTATGGGGTAAAATTTTTAAAAATTGCTTGTTATATTTGCTAGATTTATTGGCTAGTTCAGATATCAATTCAAAAAATTTTAAAGGTATCTGTTGGAAAATAAAATTATTCCAAAAAACATCTTGATGCAAATGTTGCCTACCTGCGTCAGTCAAAAATGTTGCATTTACTAAAAATGGAAAATCGTAATTAATAGATGTTGGTAAATAAGTGAATATTAAACGATTAATTTTATCTACTGCTCTTAATTTACCTTTTTCTAATTGAATTGCAAAAGCAATCTCTGTATAAGATGCATCTTTAAGTTTTCTTGGTAATTTTTCATCTTCGTTTATTTCTTTCTGCACATCTACGGGAATAGGAAACTGATGTTTTTTGATAATCCATTCACTTTGTAAAATACCATTTCTGTTTAGCGTAGTAGTTTCTCCATTTTGGCTCTTTATAATAGTTAATTTTTCGCTACCATCTACCGTAATTTTAACTTTTTTGCTACGTAAGAATAGTAAAATTTGCGTATTAGAAAGCAAATTAATCAAATCTTTTTTCAAATTATCAATTTTATTATATTTTATAATTGTTGAAACGTTAAATTCTTGAAAAATAGCAAGTCTGTTTAACTCTATAGGTAATTCTGTCCAAATGGGAATAATTTGCCAAGGCATCTTAGGCTGTGGATCTTTGCGTTTTTCTACTCTTTCATTCTGCCAATCACTTTTTATCCCCCAATTCCTATCATTCCAATAACCTTTCCAATGGTTTTTATCATAACGGAAACAGAAGTTTTTGCTTTTAATGATCACATAGTTAGAATGGGAAAAAACCGACTTAAACCCAATCCCTTTGAATCCTGTTTTAGTTCTATCTTCTATTTTTGTTCCGTCACCCGCGCTTGATATACTTTCAATGTCAATTTCTGTAAAAGGTTCTCCTTTATGCGAAATTATTACATAATCACCTACAAAAGCTATTTGAGCATCAAGCATATCAGTTTGATTACTTGCATCATCAGCATTTTGTAGAAGTTCATAAATAAAACGCTGACTATCAGTATTTATATCTCTTGAAATTGTATTGCATAAATTTGCAGTAGTAATAGCTAATTCAGGATTATTATAATCTGAGTTTTTTCGATTTAAATTATCAATAAATATCTTTTCTCTCATTGCTAAAATCTCTGCTAGTTAAAGATCATTTCCGCTATATGCTAAAAAGCGGGGTTTTAGATAATTTTTTAGATAGTAGAGCTTACGCTCATGTACGATAATACAATTGCCGTACCCCTATGTCAACAAACTTATACTTTGGTGAAAACGAATTCTTCCTAACTCGCACCATCAAACAACTAAAAACCCACACTCTAGATCAACAATGGGCAGACTTCAACTATACAGAATACCCCCCAGAATCTAAAGAAACCATTCCTCAAGCATTATCCGATATCATGACACCACCAGTTGGGAGTGGAGGAAGATTAGTACATTTGCCCAACAGCACATTACTGGGAGTTTGTTCAAAAGAAATTTTGTTGCAGTTAGAGTCTATTCTCCCCAAAATTCCCTCAACAAATACCCTCCTTATCACCAACACTCACAAACCTGACGCAAGAAATAAATCTGTCAAACTCCTACTGGAATACGCAGAGGTACAGGAATTTCCTCTCATTCCCCAATGGCAAACCCAAGCATTAATACAGCAAGCTCGGACTTTAGCTGACGAAGTAGGTGTAACACTCACCACCGATGCCTACAAAGTATTAATTGATTACACAGGCAATCATACACGACTGATATTCACTGAACTAGAAAAGCTCAAAACCTATGCTTTGGGTAAAACAGTCAATGGGGATATGGTGAAAGAATTAGTCTCAGAAAGTGCTGCTAATAGCTTACAACTAGCCAACGCCATTCGCTTGGGTAATATTGCTCAAGCGTTGGAATTTGTTGAACGCTTAATTAACTGTAACGAACCAGCTTTAAAGATTACCGCTACCCTGACTACAACCTTTCGCACTTGGCTAACAGTCAAACAGATGATCATCACCGGGTGTCAAGACGACAATGCGATCACCCAACTAGCAGACGTGAAAAATCCCAAACGCTTGTATTACATACGCCAAGAAGTTGCTAATTGTTGTGTAAACAAGCTGAAAAATAGTTTGAAAATGCTGTTGGAACTAGAGCTAATGCTGAAATCTGGTGTAGATGAAAAACTCGCTTTGCAAACTCAAATTATCAAACTTTGCTCGTAGGTACTACTTCTTGCAAATGCAATAGAACCTCTGAAATTTAACCTAAAACGCTCGGGTTGTTGGAGGGAGATTAAATTTCTGGAGATGTCTAATCAACAATTTCCAAAACTCAAAAAATGAAGCAACTTGATCTACTTCATCTCACAACAGACCTTTCTGTTTGTGAACCTTCTCAAAGTATAGATTCCGAATCTACACAGCCAATTGCAGAAAACTGGCAGTTATCAAAAATCATTGGCCAAAATTTAGCAGTATCTTTACTCAAAGGTGCAATTACACACAACCGAAATGTCCCTGCTTATTTATTTACTGGAGCAGACGGAGTAGGAAAATCTTTAGCTGCGAAATGCTTTATCGCTGAAACTTTCAACATCCAAAACCTAGCTAACTGTCCTGATATTTTATGGGTTCAACCAACCTACCTACACCAAAAACAGTTGTTAAGTGAAAGTGAAATAGCAGCTTCTGGGGGACTGCGAAAAACTCCATCCCAAATTAGAATTGAGCAAATTCGAGAAATCACCCAATTTCTGGCTACATCCCCTCTAATTGCACCTTACAAAATTGTCGTGGTAGAAAATGCTGAAAGAATGCAACCCACTGCTGCTAATGCACTCCTGAAAACTTTGGAAGAGCCAATATCCGGCACTATTATCCTCATTTCATCCCAACCCCAAAGGTTACTTGCTACAATTACCAGCCGTTGTCAAATGATTCCTTTCCAGCGACTAAACAACGCCCAAATGACCACAGTTTTAGAAAATGTGGGACGTTCTGAAATTCTTAATCACCCAAATGTTATACAGTTTGCGGGTGGTTCTCCAGGGATGGCGATCGCTTACCATGATCAACTTCAATCTATCCCACAATCAATTTTGCAACAACTAATTCAACCACCTAGCAATATGTTAACAGCGTTAAGTATCGCCAAAAATATTGAGGTGCAATTAGATTTTCATCAACAACTATGGTTGATAGATTACCTGCAACATTGCTGGAAGGAATTTCTCAGTGATCACAATTGGCTGTTGAAATTGGAAGATGCCAAAAACTCTCTGTTAAAAATGGCCTCTCCCCGATTGGTATGGGAAGTTTTACTATTTCCTGAGTAACACCAAAAACTATATTTTCAACGCAGTCTATCTAAACATTATCAAAAATACCAAAAACGTTTTTGGATAAAAGGATTGCGCTATGCGCTCTTGTGGTGAACTAAATCAAACAAAAAACCATGAGTGCCATTATCAATAATTACCGTCAATTGGATGTAGCATTTCTCCTGCTCAACGACTTGACAACAAAACTCCGCACGGCTGGGGCAAGAATCTCAGTTAGAAAAGTGGGAAATTTCCACAGAATCACCGTTTTGAAAGAACCCACTGTAACCAGTATTGAGCAAATTCTTAGTTACACCAGTGGGGAAACAGAAACGCCTCACCTCAGCAGTAATACTTCACCCTCTGAAAGCACTCCGTCACCAGATGAAACTTTTAGTGAGGCTGGTGGTAATACAGTGCTTACCGTAAACGTGGAAATTGAGGATAACTCAGTAGTTGAGGCGATCGCTCAAACATCATCTGAATCTATTACACCACCAGATGATACTCCTAGTGAAGATGGTGCTAATACAGTGCCTACCGTAAACGAGGAGATTGAGGATAACTCAGTGGTAGATGCGATCGCCCCATCAACATCATCTGAATCTATTTCACCAACAGATGATACTTCTAGTGAAGATAGTGCTAATACAGTACCTACCCTAAACGAAGATATTGAGGATAACTCAGTAGTTGAGGCGATCGCACAAAGCACCCTGCCAGAAGCGATCGCCCCATCAATATCATCTGAATTTACTTACCCACTAGATGAAAGTCATAATGGTGAGAGTAAAGTTATTATTTCTGAAAACACATCAGAAATTATCACCGATGCAACTGATTCTCCTACACCTGATAACTCTTCCTCAGAAATAACAAATATTCCCAATTCTCCAGAATTAGCAAGTTTGGAAGATTTGCAATCACTAACTTTAAAAAGACTAAAGGAGTTAGCCAAATTGCACAAAATCCCTGGTTTCTCTCGCATGAAAGAAGAAAAGTTAGTAACCAAACTGCATGGTTTAGTAACCAAAGAACAAATTTTGTAATAGTCATCACCCTCAAATCTCTAGCAGATTTGGGGTTATTTTTTTGTAGGTTTTGCGCTCAATACCGTAGGTAATAGTGCGCTAGGCGCAATCAGGTTTGATGCTGGGCTTGTATCCCATAAAGCCTCAAATCAGCCTGTAGCAAATCATTCGTTTAGTTGCATAACCGAGAATGCGCTATCGCGCTAATACAGTGAAAAACATTGATTACCCAAGGAAAATAATATGACTCAGCAATACGTCAATAAAGTTGATTTAGTTGGTCGCGTTGGTCAAACACCTGATGTTCGCTATTTTGAATCAGGTGCAATGAAAACATCCCTAACTCTTGCTGTTAAACCTCCCTACAGAAGTGAAAATCCCCTCTGGTTTGATTTAGAACTTTGGGGAAATATTGCTCAAGTTGCAGCAGACTGGGTTCAAAAAGGTTCGACTATTGGGATCACCGGTGAAATAGTCTTTGACAGATGGATAGATAAAAACACCAACGAACCCAGACAAAAACCCATCATTCGTGTCAACAATTTGGAACTCATCAGTTCTGCTCAACGCAAAGACTCAAATGAAACTGGTGAAGACCAAGATTCCATAATTAACGCCAATTTCTAGCCAGTCAAATACATCCCGCAGCATCACTTTTGTCTGTGGGATGTTTTGGGTAGAAAGCGCAAAGCGCAATTCTTATGAACTATTGACAATTTCATCACAAGGATAAACCATGATTAACTCAACCCAAACCATTCGACTGCTCACTATTGATGAAGCTTTTGACAGTCAAGGTGTCAAGATTGTCTATGGTGAATGTACCTTCTCTTACTATTCAAAAGATGGCGTAGTAGAAGACACAATTCCTTACAGAACCAAGGGAGCAGCAGCAGTTTCTATAGCTGAATCTGGAGTTAATGCCACTGGTATCGCTATCGGCTATCTGGATCTTAACGTAGTAGATAGCGGTAAGGGATATAAGGAAAAGAAAACCACTTTAGTTATCCGCAACTTCATCTGCACTGCTACTGGTAATCGCACTCATACACCAACTGTTACCCCTGTTGTTCAACCACCCACACCACAGGAAAATACTCAACAGCTAGTTGGTGCTGGTGTAGCTACAGCTTCTCAAAACGGACATTCTCGGAATACTAACATTTCTGACATTCCCTTTTAAGGATCTTACTTCTGGCTACTTTGCCAGAGGTATTTTTTTTCTGTGGGCAGATAATTTTTTTCACTGATCAGTGCTAGGCTATGACTTCAATGATAGATGTAGGAACTGTTATTTTTTTAACCCATAATTTGAGCAATAGTCTACAGGTCACAGCAACAGAGAAAATTTCTGTTTCAAGATTCGGTTAATTCTCATATATTGATATATGATTTAAAAAATTCGATATATGATACTCCCACATCAGAACATCAGATATTGATATATGAGGTGGAGAACTCAATATATGATACTCCCTAATATCAAAAAAAATAGTCATGCAAATTAGATTAGCTGTAATAAGTAATGCCGGAGGAAGTGGTAAGACAACCCTTTCTGTCCATCTAGCTCATGCTCTGGCAAAACGCAGGTATAAGGTAGCACTGTTTGACCTTGACCCGCAAGGGTCACTGACACTATTTTGTGGATTAAATCAACCAGAACCAGAACACACTTTAGCTGCTGTCCTCAAAGATGATTTTGATGGTAACTGGCCGTTGACACCCTGCTGGAGTGAACACACCGATAAAGTAGTTATTTGTCAGGGTGGTATGGTTCTGACCCAAACAGCAGATGAATTAGTTTTACACAAAAGGGGAGCTTACTTATTAGGCGATCGCCTAACTGACTATCCTCTGGAACATGATTTAATCATCTTTGATTGTCCAGCTACCCTGGGTCCCTTACCTTTAATGGCACTGACAGCCAGTACACACATAATTATTCCTGTGCAGCTAGAACCTAAATCAATTCAAGGAGCGGCTCATTTACTGGAATGGTATTACTACCATTGCAAGCACCTACGCTTAAAACCCACACCAGAAATTCTTGGCTTTGTTCCCAACCAATATGATGCTCGACGTGCAGCCCATAGACAAATGTTAGCTGCATTACCATCTCAGTTAGAGCAAATGAATATCCATGCTTTTCCAGAAATTCGGGATAGTGCTGAATTTGTTAACGCCAGTGGACAAGGATTACCATTACCTATTCACCGTCCCAGTCATCCAGCCAAAGATGACTTCAAAGAAATTGCTTCAAAATTAGCCGCTTTGATTGGTAGCAAGACCAAAGAGAAAGTCACGGCTTAACCAAGTTGACGGTAGGAGTAAAAAAACTCTCAATTTAACCAAGCTGTTGTAAAAATTACGCATTTTTATTTTTTAGCAATGGCTGGAAAATACTCCTTTACTCAGTAGCTCATTGAAATTAATGCCTCATCAAAGTGCTTGAAACTTTTGTCAATCAGCCCTTTTGATGTGTCAATGATTTTGCATAACCACTTACCTAATGCGATTGTATGATGGCTTAGGCCATGCTGCGCTATTGGTACTGGCGAAACCAATCGCTGTTTCAATAAACAAATTAAAACTGTGCTAACTTATGACCACCCGAAAATCTCCTGACCTCACCAATTATTTTTCAGGCGCAAAGCAATCCCAACAGTTATCAGAAGCTGAGGCAGAAATTCAACGCCTAAAAGCCGAAATCGAAGAACTCCGCTCTCAAGGGTCTAGTGAGTTAGAAACGCAGCTACAAACACTCAGAGCGCAACTTCAATCACAATCAGGTATCCAATATATTCCCTTAGAAAAAATTCAAGCTAACCCAGAGCAACCGAGACAGACATTTTTATCAGAAAGTATTGAGTCTATGTCTCGTTCCCTGGTATCAGATGGACAACTAGAGCCAATTATTTTAATTCAACGGGAACACTTAGTTATTTTTGATGGTGAACGGCGTTGGCGTAGTGCTAAAAACTTGGGTTGGCAAAATCTGCAAGCTGTTATTATTCCTGAACCTGATGCTCTACACCGCAAAGCTTTAATCACTTCATTACACCGGGAAGACCTCAATCCTCTGGATAAAGCTGAAGCTATTGTCCGGGAATTGGCAACTAATACTGGTTTAGAACCCCAGGATATTCCCCGGATTCTTTCAACAGTAGTGCGACGGTTGAATGCACAAAAACGAATGAACTCTGTTGTTGAACTACTCACGGTAACACCAGAGGAACAAAAACAAGGTTTAGCTGCTTTGGACTTAGATGAGCGAGAAGTGGCAGTGTTGACTATACTTTTAGATTTACAACTTAATCCCGCTTCTATTGATGCCAATATTTTTCCCATGCTTTCTTTAGCGGAAGACTTGAAAGCTGCTATTAGGTCTTCTGGACTTAAAGGTGTTCACGCAATGGCGTTACAAAAACTTTCTGCGAAAAATTTGGGACTACCAGAATCAGAAGCAGAAGAAATTAGAATCAACATCACTCAAAAGGTGTTAGCAGAAAAATTATCTGTACAAAAAACCCGGCAATTAGTCACTGAGGCGATCGCTTCACAAAGTACCGACGCTGAAAAAATCGAAAAACAAGTTAAACCAGTAGCAACAGCAACACGCTCTTTGTATAAAGTTTCTGGGGAAGCGTTGAAGAAAGTTGAGGTTTCGCAATTAATGGAGTTTCAGGAAGTCCTTCGCAAGAAACTGGCAGAGATTGAAGAGGTAATTCAGGAAAAAGCTGTCAACGATAATAAGGTATAAAATGTTGGCTTGAATTTGAAATTAAGGCTACAAAGCTCAAGAATTGTAGTTTGAAAGAGCGATCGCTATTTCTATATCTTTCAAATGCACATTCAATTATTAAATTTTCTTTCAAAGTCAATAGAAAAAAGAAAGAAACTTAACAAATAAGGTGAAACATACAGCAGTTTCCGTTATTATGAGGTACAGATATTAATGATAAAACTCTTGTGGGGTGGGCATCTTGCCCGCCCATAGTGTACCTCATGTAGATGGAAAGTGCTGTATATTCATACACTTTCTTTGTACAATAGGTCAAATATTATAAATTTAATTTTATTGACAGATGTCTTTATTATGTGATAATAAATTAAATAAGCTAATTTAAAAACATTTTTAACTCCTATGAGACAACAAAAAATTAAAGATATATTACAAACTTCGCGTAAAAGTTTAGCTGAAATTTTTGATAAAACTAATCGCTTGCGAAAAAAGTTTCCTGAATTATTTAGTGATGAAGAAGTAATTAAATCATTTAACTCATTAGAAAATGAATACATTGAATCTCGTAAGAGATTAGACAAGCCAGTTTTATCTATTGCAACATTAGGAACTACATCTTCAGGCAAGTCTACAATTGTCAATGCATTAATTGGAAGAAGAATCAGGGTAAGCTCATCTAATTTGGTATAAAATGAACTTGACAAAAGAAACAAGATAAGCAGCAGCGAGCAGAGAAAAATTTGACTTGACATGGGAGCAAAAAAAGTGAGATGAGGACATAAGCCCCCCCTTCAACTCTAGGAATAAAGGTTTATGTCAGCAGGATTTGAAACTAAGTCAAGTGCTTCCAAGAAAAGAAATCATCATCAGGTAAAGCCAAGACAGGTGGCATCCATTGAAGCCATTCAACAA